>NZ_JBHXME010000017.1:0-94322 GCF_042721125.1 Streptomyces sp. NPDC058469 | reverse complement strand
GGAGGTGTAGACGTACACCCCGGACCGCTCGGCGGGGTGGTACGCGGCGAGCGGCGGAACGACCGCGGGGGCCCGTGCCCCGGCCTCTCCGTGTTTTTTCTCGGCGGGGTGTCGATCCGGCTCGGTCGCGTTCGTCGGTGGGGTGTAGGAAGCTCATCGAGGACCGGGAGGACCCATGAAATACATGCTGCTCGTGTGCGGCGACGACACCGCCGACGGCTCCGGGATGGCACCCGTGGAACCCTGGGTGGAGGAGCTGGGCGACCGTAACGTACGACTGCACGGTCACCGGCTGGCGCTGCCCGCCGAGGCCGTCACCGTGCGGGTGCGCGGCGGTGAGGTGCTGCGCACCGACGGGCCGTTCGCGGAGACCAAGGAGTACGTCGCCGGATTCGACATCCTGGAGTGCGACACCCTGGAGGAGGCCGTCGAGGCCGCCGCGAAGCACCCCGTGGCCACCATCGGCGCCATGGAGGTCCGCAGGTTCTGGGACGACGAGGACGCCGAGGCGGAGATCCGCGCGCTTGACGCCGAACTGACCGAGGCGGCCCGGGAACGGGACGTCGATCGCGCGCTGGCCTGCTACGCACCCCATGCGGAGGTCTTCCACCTCGCAGACGGCCACGAGCGGCAGGGCCTCGACGCCCACCGCAAGGCACTGCGGGACCTGTTCTCGTCGGTCACCGGGCCGGTGACCCGCGAGGTGCGGGACCTGCGGGTCCAGGTGGACGAGAGCATCGGCTTCGCCCACTCCCTCGTACGCCTGACCGGCACCCGCACCGACGGCACCCCGCTCGACGAAACGCTGCGCGTGACCACCGGCTACCGTGACTTCGGCCTGCGCCGGCTGATCACCCACGAGCACACCGTGTCCCTGAAGGAGGCGTGATGAAGTACGTCCTGTTGTTCTGCTCCCCGGCCGGGGACGAGGAGCGGAGCCCGGCGGAGCATGCCGACGACCCGCGTTTCGCCGCCTACTTCGAGGAGGTGCGGGCGGGCCGGGTCACCGGAGGTGCACGGCTGCGGCCCTCCACGGACGCCACCACCGTGCGTGTCCGGGGCGACGAAGTGCTGCTCAGCGACGGGCCGTTCGCGGAGACCAAGGAATACCTCGCAGGCATCGCCTTCATCGACGTCGCGGACCTCGACGAGGCGATCGCCCTGGCCGCGAAGCATCCGGCCGCCTCCGACGGCGGCTCGGTCGAGGTGCGGCCGGTCTGGGAGTGAACGTGCCGGACGTCGAGGAGGCGGTCGCCGCCGCCTTCCGCGAGGAGTGGGGCCAGGTCGTCGCCACCCTGATCCGGGTGACCGGCGACTGGGACCTCGCGGAGGAGTGCGCGCAGGACGCCTTCGCCCAGGCACTCGACCGGTGGCGGCGCGACGGAATTCCGCGCCGCCCCGGCGCCTGGCTGACCACGACCGCCCGCAACCGCGCCCTCGACGTCCGGCGCCGGGAGGCGGTCGGGGCGGCGAAACTGCGGGAGGTCGCGGTGCTGGGGCGGGACGAGGGACCGTACGACCCGGAGTACGACGGTGACGACAGCGGCGTCGAGGACGACCGGCTGCGGCTGGTCTTCACCTGCTGCCACCCCGCGCTGCCCATCGAGGCCCGGGTCGCCCTGACGCTGCGCACGCTCGCCGGGCTGACCACCCCCGAGATCGCCCGCGCCTTCCTCGTCCCCGAGGCGACCATGGCGCAACGGCTCGTGCGCGCCAAGAAGAAGATCCGCAACGCCGGTATCCCGTACCGGGTGCCGCCCGCGCATCTGCTGCCCGAGCGGACGTCGGGCGTACTGGGGGTGGTCTATCTCCTCTTCAACGAGGGGTACGCGGCCACCTCGGGCGCCGAGTTGGTCCGGACGAACCTGTGCGCGGAGGCGATCCGCCTGGCCCGCGTGCTGGCCCGCCTGATGCCGGACGAGCCCGAAGTCCTGGGCCTGCTGGCCCTGTTGCTGCTGCACGACGCCCGCCGCCGTACACGCGTGGACGCGGCGGGCGAGTTGGTGACCTTGGAGGACCAGGACCGTACGGCGTGGGACCGGGCCGAAGTCGACGAGGGCGCCGACCTGTTGGAGACCGCGCTGCGCCGGGGCCGCCCCGGGCCGTACCAGATCCAGGCCGCCATCGCCGCCTGCCACACCACCGCGCCCACGGCCGGCGACACCGACTGGGCCGATATCGCGGGCCTGTACGGCGAGTTGGAGCGATTCGTGCCCTCCACAGTGGTGCGCCTGAACCGGGCAGTGGCCGTGGGTATGGCCGAACACCCGGACGCGGGACTGGAGTTGGTGGCCGAACTGGAGCGGTCGGGCGAACTGGCCGACTATCACCTACTGCCCGCGACCCGGGCCGATCTGCTGCGCCGCGGCGGCCGTACGGCGGAGGCGGCTGTCGCGTACGAACGGGCGCTGGAGTTGGTGGAGAACGCGGCGGAGCGAAGGTTTCTGGAGAGGCGGCTCGCGGAGTGCCGATCCGGGTAGGGGCCGTTCGTCGGTGGGGTGAAAGCGGCCCATGACACCGGAGGTTCCGATGGCCGCCCTCGCACTGGGCGGTTGACCGGGGACCGTCCTCAGCGGACGTCGAGCAGGCCGGCGAGGAGTTGGAGTCGCTCGGCGTCGAGGCTGCCCTCGGCGGCGGTGCAGACCATGAGCGCGGGGCCGGGGTTGCCCGGTATCGGGTAGGCGTCCCAGTCCAGGTTGAGTTCGCCGACCCGGGGGTGGTTGAGGCGCATCTGGCCGCGGGTCGGTTCCTCCACGTCGTGGAGGGCCCACAGGGCCGCGAACTCGTCGCTGCGGACGGCGAGTTCACCGACCAGCTCGATGGCGCGCGGGTTCCCCGGATCGGCGGCGACCTGCGTCCGCAGCATCCCGATCAGCTCCGCGACGGTGGCCGCCCGGTTCGGGCAGGTCCGGTCGGCCTGGGGGTGCAGGAACAGTGCCAGCATGTTCCGTTCCTTCTGGGGCTGACGGGTGAAGTCGCCCAGCAGGGCGCCGCCGAGCGGGTTCCAGGCCAGCACGTCCAGGAAACGGCCGACGACCAGCGCGGGCGAGCTCATGCCGTGCAGCAGTCGCAGCGTGGTGTCCGGTACGTCCTCCGGCTCGTACGGACGCGGGCTGCGGGCCGGGGTGCGTGCGGCGGCGGCGAGGCTGTGGAGGTGGCGGGTCTCCTCGGCGGAAAAGGTGAGGGCGCGCGCGAGAGCGTCCAGGACCTGTTCGGAGGGGCGTACGTCGCGTCCCTGCTCCATGCGCTGGTAGTAGTCCGAACTCACCCCCGCCAGCAGGGCCAGTTCCTCGCGCCGCAGTCCCGCGACGCGCCGTCTCGGGCCGGGTTCCAGGCCAACGTCCTCCGGCCGCAGCCGAGTTCGGCGGGTGCGCAGGAACTCCGCGAGTTCGCGTCGGGGATCGTCGCTCATGGCGTGGGAGGAGTCGTTCATCGCGCCAGTATGCCGTTGGCAGGGCCCGCGAGGGTGGGTCTGCCAGACCCAGGAAAAGGAGAACGACCGTGATTCCGCGCGCGGGGTCCAGCATCGGATCAACCACACAGCGGGCCACGGAAGGAACAGCGACATGAAGGCCGTTCAGATCACGGGTTTCGGCACGGCGGACGTACTGCGGGTCAACGAGGTCGACCGGCCCACTCCCGGCGCGGGTGAGGTGCTGGTGTCGGTCGAGGCGTCCAGCGTGAACGGGCACGATGTGATCGTCCGGGCGGGGGAGTTGAAGATGGTGTCGGGGCGCCGGTTCCCGATCGGTGTGGGGCTGGACTTCGCGGGCACCGTCGCCGCGACCGGTGCCGGTGCGGAGGGCTACCGGGTGGGGGACCGGGTGTGGGGCATGGTGCACCCCCGGCAGCGGCACTCCATCGCGGGGGCGGCCGAGTACGTCGTGGTCTCCGCGGAGCGCATCTCGCACGCCCCGGCGGACCTCTCGTCGGTCGAGGCGGCCTCCCTGGTGGTCGCGGGTTCCACGGCGCTGATCGCGCTGCGCGACAGTGTGCGCCTGGTGAGCGGAGAGAAGGTCCTGGTCCGGGGCGCGGCCGGCGGAGTCGGCACGGCCGCCGTGCAGTTGGCGCATGCGATGGGCGGCCATGTGACCGCGCTGGCCCGCGACCGCCACGCCAAGATCCTCACCGAACTCGGCGCCGACGAGGTCCTGGACTACGGCTCCACCACCTCGGACCAGATCGGGCCGTTCGACGTCATCGTCGACACCGTCGGCACGGAACTGCACTGCTACCGCGGCCGGTTGGCCAAGGGCGGCCGGATGGTCACCGTCGGGCTGTCCCCGTCCGCCATTGCCGCGATCGCCGCGTCGAGCGTGCACGGTTCCCGCCGCATCCGCACCTTCAGCGCCAACCCCGAGACCCCCGTGCTGCGCGACGTGGCCGGCCATGTCACGTCGGGGGCACTGCGCCCGGTGATCGACAGTGTGTACCCGCTCGCGGACATCGCCGCGGCGCACCAGGCGTTCGAGCGCGGCGGCGTCGTGGGGAAGCACGTGGTGACGGTGCCGCGCAGCTCCGTCTGACGGAGTCCGGTCAGCGGGGATCGGTGCGCAGGTCGATGCCACGGTTGTGGGCGTCGGCGGTCACGATCCGCGTCGCCATCCGCGACAGCCGCTTCCGGTCGGTTCCGGGAAGCGGCTCGACGCACCTCTCGATCCGCTCGGCGAACTGAGCGGCGACCTGCTCCACGAGCTGTCGGCCGGCGTCGGTGATCGACACCTGGAACGAGCGGCGGTCGACGGTACTGGCCGTACGGGTGACCAGACCCCGGCGCTGCGCCCGGTCGACCAGGCCCGTGATCGAGGACTTGTCGAGGCCGAGGTGCCGGCCGAGCTGGTTCATCGTCGGCTCCCGGTCCCGCAGTATCCCGAGCATCCGGGTCTGGACCACCGACAGGTCGTACTGCCCCGCGATCTCGGCCAGGGCGCTCTGCACCAGGAACGAGAGCTGGGCGAGGCCGTCGACCAGACCGAGATCCTCGTCTGCGGACGACGGCACGGGCGACGGTGCGGGCGGGGGCGGCATGTCGTGGGATGAAGTCACCCCCCGATCCTACTTGCAAAGGTACGTGGCACCTACTAATTTGATTGGTGTCACGAACTAAAACCTTCGTGGCACCCGCTAAATCCTTTGTGTCACGTATCAAACCCTTCGCGTCATGTACCGAACCCCTTGTCCGCGCATCACATCCGAGGAGAGCAGTCATGGACATCCACGCCGCCGTCGTCAGCTCATTCGGCACCCCGCCCCGCTACGAGCCCTTCGGCCTGCCCGCGCCGACCGACGAGGACCAGGAAATCGTCGACGTCCTCGCCGTGGGGCTGCACCCCCGAGTGCGCACCGGCGCGTCGGGCAGCCACTACACCAGCACCGGGAAGCTGCCGATGGTGCCGGGTGTCGACGGGGTCGGCCGGCGAGCGGACGGCCGCCTGGTGTACTTCGTCGCCGACGACGAACTGGCCGGCCCGATGGCCACCCGGACCGTCATCGACAGCCGCCACAGCATCCCGCTCCCCGACGGCGCGGACGTCGTGAAGATCGCCGCGGGGATGAACCCCGCCATGTCGTCCTGGGTGGCGCTGCGCCGCCGCGTCCCGATCGAGGCCGGGCAGTCGGTGCTGATCCTCGGCGCCACCGGCAACGCCGGACAGATGGCCGTCCAGGTCGCCAAGCGGCTCGGCGCCGGGCGGGTCGTCGGCGCCGGACGTGACCGGGCTCGCCTGGCGGCCCTGCCGGGAATCGGCGCGGACGCGACCGTCGCGCTCACCGACGACGCCGACGCAACCGCGACGGCGCTGGCCAAGGAGGCCGCCGAAGTCGACCTGGTCATCGACTACTTGTGGGGCAAGCCGGCCGGTGACGCGATCATGGCGGTGCTGCGAGCCCGCGCCGACCGCGGCCGCGCCCTGAACTGGATCCAGATCGGCGCCATGGCGGGCCCCACCATCGAACTCCCGTCAGTGGCACTGCGCTCGGCCAACTTCCGCCTCCAGGGCAACGGCCAGGGCGCCGTGTCGACCAGGACGTACCTGGAGGAACTCCCGTCCCTGGTCGACGAGATCGAGAGCGGCGGCATCGCGGTCACCGCCAAGGCGGTACCCCTCGCCGACGTCGAGAGCGCCTGGAACGCGCCCGAGATCCCGGGCGTACGCACCGTCCTGGTGCCCTGACCCCGGCAGGACCGTCATGCAGTCCGTACTGGAATTACCCAAGGAGCTCGGAGCCATGTCCCACACCACAGACACCGACGTCGTCATCTGCGGCACCGGCGCGGCCGGTTTGACCCTCGCCCTCGACCTCGCCCGCAGGAACATCGCCTTCCTGCTGATCGACAAGGCGCCGCAGCCGTTCGTCGGTTCCCGCGGCAAGGGCATCCAGCCCCGCAGCCAGGAGGTCTTCGAGGACCTCGGTGTGATCGACCGGATCGTCGCCTCCGGCGGCGAGTATCCCGTCCAGCGCATCTACACCGCCGACGGGCCCATCGACCAGGTGGGCGTGGAGATGTCGGAGCCGACGCCGGAGGAGCCGTACCAAATACCGCTGCTCGTACCGCAGTTCCTCACCGAGCGTCGGCTGCGCGAGCGGCTCGCCGAACTCGGGCACGCCCCGCACTACGGCCACGAACTCGTCGGCTTCGAACAGGACGCCGACGGTGTGACCGCGCGGATCGCCACCCCGGACGGCGAACAGACCGTACGGGCCGCCTACTTGATCGGTGCCGACGGCGGATCGAGCTTCGTCCGCAAGGCACTTGGCATCGGCTTCCCCGGCAAGACCCTCGGCGTACGGGCGATCGTGGCCGACGTGTACGTCGACGGCGTCTCGACGGACGCCTGGCACCGCTGGGGGGAGGACACCGCCGGGCAGGTCTCGATGTGCCCGCTCTACGGCACCGACATGTTCCAACTCCAGGCCCCCGTCCCCTTCGACGTCGACCTGGACCTCTCGGCTGAAGGACTCACCGCGTTCTTCCGCGAACGCACCGGCCGCGACGACGTCGTGATCCGCTCCGTGTCCTGGGCGTCCGCGTTCCAGATGAACGCCCGGCTGGCCGACACCTACCGGCGCGGGCGGGTGTTCCTGACCGGGGACGCGGCGCACTGCCACCCGCCGACCGGCGGGCAGGGCCTCAACACCAGTGTCCAGGACGCCTACAACCTCGGCTGGAAGCTCGCCGCCGTGCTCGACGGCGCCCCGGAATCCCTGCTGGAGACGTACGAGCAGGAACGCCGGCCCATCGCCGAAGCCGTCCTCGGCCTGTCCGAGAAGCTGCTCGAAGCGGCCAAGAACCGCGACATCCACCGGGGCCGCGAGGTCAGTCAGCTCGACCTCGGCTACCTGAACTCGTCCCTGTCGTTGCACACCCCCGAGCGTGACAAGGGCGTACTGGCCGGCGATCGCGCGCCCGACGCGCCCGTCACCGGCGCGGGCGGTCTCCCCACCCGCCTGTTCAGCCTGTTCCAAGGGCCCCACTGGACCCTGCTCGGCCACGACGTCGACGACGCGTCGGCCCCGGCGGCGCGCCCCGGCCTGCACATCCACACCATCGGCGCCCGGGGCGACATCGTCGACAGCGGCGACCGCGTCCACAGCGCCTACGGACTGTCCGCCGAGCAGTGGGTGCTCGTCCGCCCGGACGGATACGTCGCCGCCGTGGTCGACACCGCCGAACTCCCCGCCGTAGAAGCCTATTTGGACGCCGTCGGCGTCCGCCCCGTCGCGGCGACGCGACCCACCACCACGGAAGCGAGCACCGACATGCCCACGGAGACCTCGTCCGGCAGCACCGGCACTCCCCGCACCCGACGGGAGCACCGACAGGCCCGAACCGCCGCCGAGCAGCGGCTCGCCACCGCCCAGCGCGAACTCCACCAACTCTCGCGCCAGGTCCAGCGCGACCTGCGCAGCGTCCGACGGCACGGCGAGACCACCGCCATCGTCGCCCGCTCGAACTTCGCCGAACTCGCGGTCAAGAGCATCAACCGGCTGACCGCCAACCTCCGCACCGACCGCACCGATCAGTAGCGCCCCACTCCTCACCCACGACGGCCGGTGCCGCCCAGGACGCCGGCCGTCACGAGGCGTCGAGTGCGTTCGTGATCGCCTTCACCCCGCCGTGCGCGGCGTACCCGCCGTCGACCGTGATCTCCGCGCCGTTGACGTACGACGCCTCGTCCGACAGCAGATAGACGACCAGCGGCGCCACCTCATCGACGGTGCCCGCCCGGCCCTGCGGGGTCAGTGACAGGTGGGCCTGGACGAACACCGGGTTCGCGGACGCCATCAACGGGGTCTCGATGTAGCCGGGGTGGATCAGGTTCGTACGGATGCCGCGCGGGGCCAGCTCCAGCGCGGCCACCTTCGACAGGCCGCGCAACGCCCACTTGCTGGCCGTGTACGCGACCGCGTGATGCGCGGTGAGGCCCGCGACCGAGCCGACGTTCACGATGGACGAACCGGCCGGCATCAGCGGAGTGAGCGCCTGGATGCCCAGCAGTGCGCCCGTGGTGTTGACCGCGAACGCCCGGTTCCAGTCGGCGAGTTCGACCGAACCGAGGCGGGCGCGCATGGGGATTCCGGCGTTGTTGACCAGGCCGTGCACTTCGATGAGGGTAGCCGCGAGGTCCGCCCAGTCGTCCTCGGACGACACGTCCAGGTGCCGATAGGTCACGTCGAGGCCGTCGCCCCGAAGTGACACGGCGAGCTTCTCGCCCGCCTCGTCCAGGACATCGGTCGCGATCACCGTGGCCCCCTCCCGGGCGGCGGCCGCCACCTCGGCGGCTCCCTGGCCCTGCGCGGCCCCGGTGACGACGACGGTACGACCGGCCAGACGCGTGCGGCTCACGGTTCCTCCAGGGGGTGCGGGCTGACTCCCGTCCACGCTAGGAAGCCGGGGTCAGCTCCGGAAACGCACCATCGGCATGGGTGGCATCCGCGCCGGCGATCTCCCGCACCACCGGGTCGTCCAGCGACGCGCCCACCTTGCGGACCGTCTCCCGCAGCCAGCGGTGCGCCGGGTCCGCGTGCCGGTTGTGGTGCCAGTACATGGCCTCCACCAGCGGTACGTCCGGGAAGGGCGTCGGTACGACGGCACAGCGTGCGAAGCCCTCGTAGCGCCGGGCGAGCCGCTCGGGGACCACGGCGACCAGGTCGGTGCCGCCCACCAGGAACGGCAGCACGTTGAAACCGGGCGTGCTGACCTGCACCCGGGGCGTGATGCCGAGGGTCTCCAACTGGCGGTCGGCAGGCGTGAGTTTGCCGATGACGCACGCCGCGTGCGGCATCTCGGCGAGGTCGCGCAGCGAGAGCCGCCCGTCCACCAGACGAGGGTTGTCCGGGTCGACGAGGCACACGAACCGGTCGTGCATCACGGTCTCGCTGACACCGGGCAGCTGATAGCCGAGCGGCACGATCATCAGGTCGTGGCAGCGCAGATGGGTCTCCGTCTCCAGCTGCCCGATGACGATCGGATGGAAGTCGATCCGGATGCCGGGGGCCTCCTGCGCGAGGGCCCGCAGCAGCGGTTCCATGAACACCGTCATGACGTAGTCGGACATCACGACTGAGAACCGCTGCCGACTGCGCGACGGATCGAAGTGCCTGGTCAGCGACAGCGCCTCCTCCGCCTTGTGCAGGGAGGACTGGACGACCGGCAGCAGCCGCTCCGCGAGCGGGGTCAGCTCGTACTCGCGGCCCACCCGCACCAGCAGTTCGTCGTTGAAGTGCCGCCGCAGCCGGGCCAGGGAGCCGCTCATCGCGGACTGGCTGGTGGACAGCCGCACCCCCGCGTGGGTGACGTTCTTCTCCTCCAGGAGGGCTTCCAGAGCCACCAGAAGATTCAGGTCGATTGCTCCCAGACCCATGCGTGTGTCCTTCCGGCCGCGTCGTTGAAGCTCGGTGAGACCGGAGCGTAACGACCGGGTTCCCGCCGAGGAAGGGGCCGGGTGACAAGTCACAGGGATCCGATAGCTGCCATCGGATCCCCGGATGTGTGCAGGTCGGAAGGTATTCCGGCAGGACTGCGGCAAGCGCTACGGCCGAGGGGTCCGGCCGCGCTTGCGGGCGCGCGGCAGGTATACGTCCCTGCGGCCGGGCACGACACGGTTGGAGAGGGTGCCGAGGCGCTCCACGGTGAGTGTCACCTCGTCGCCGGGCTGGAGCGGCGGCGGGGTGCGTTCGCCGACCCGGCCCCAGAACTCGGCCAGCGCGCCCCAGCCGCAGGTGCCCGAGCCGAGGATGTCGCCGGGGCGTACCCAGGCGTCCCGGGAGGCGTAGGCGATCATCTCCTCGAAGGTCCAGGAGACGTTGGCGAGGGTGTCGCGGCCGATCAGCTCGCCGTTGAGGGTGACCGTCATCTCCAGGTCCAGGAAGCCGTCCGGGTCGCGCCGGTCCTCGACCTCGTCGGCGGTGACCAGACAGGGGCCCAGCGTGTTCGCGAAGTCCTTGCCCTTGGAGAAGCCGAGTCCGAGGTTCTTCTCCGGCTTCTGCAGATCGCGCGCCGACCAGTCGTTGAAGACCAGGTAGCCGACGATGTGCTCGCGCGCCCGCTCCGGCGTGAGGTCACGTCCGCCGCGGCCGATGACCACGCCGACCTCCAACTCGAAGTCGAGCACCGAGCAGCCCGCCGGGACCGGTACCTCGTCGTGCGCGCCGTACGCCGCATGGGGGTTGGTGAAGTAGAAGTTGGGCGCCCGGTACCACTCCTCGGGCACGTGCTCCAGCCCGTCCAGGGACTTCGAGACCCCCTCGATGTGCGCCTCGAAACCGACGAAGTCCCGGATGGACGGCGGCTTGAGAGGCGGCAGCAGTCGTACCTGATCCACCGTCAAGTCACTTGGTACGCGCAGTGCTTCGGTCCCGGCCGCGTGCAGCACGTCCTGCTCCAGCAGGGTCAGTACGGTGATGCCCTCGGGCAGCGGATGGATGGTCCCGTCGCGGACGGCCCCGGCGCGCTCCACGCCCTCGTACTCGTATGTCGCGAAACGCATCGCTCACTGCTCCCAGTGGTTGGTGTTGGTGACGGTGCCCGTGCTGAGGTAGCCGGCGAAGAGGCCCTTGGGGTCGTAGACGGCCCTGATCTCCCGCAGTCGGCGCCACTGTTCGTCGCCCATGAACCTCAACTGCCGCACGGTGAGGTCGGAGTCGCCGAGGTACTGGCCGGCGGTCACCGGCTCCATGTCCGCCATCGCCTCGTCCAGCCAGGCGCGCAACTCCGTGTCCCGTGCCGGGTCGTCGTGGATGACATACGTGGCGCAGTAGATCTCCGACTGCAACGAGAAGGCCATGTCGGGGAGTTGGCGCAGCGGGGCCATGGAGAACCAGATGGTGAAGGTCTGCCGGGTGGGCTGCTCGGTGAACGCCTTGCGGATCGCCGGGACGACCTCGTCGGCGGGGCCGGTCAGCCAGGCGTTGTCGACCAGGTAGCGGTGGCCCTCGGGGTTGGCGATGCGCTGTCCTGCCAACTGCTCAGCCAGCGTGGTCTGTTGGGCCTCCACACGGAACAGCGCCCGGTCCGCGTACGGGTTGGCGTGCAGCGGCGCCAGCGCCTCGGCGGCCTCGTCTGCGGTGTTGGTCATCGACACCCCCGTGACCAGCAGCACCGGCTCGTCCAGGTCGGGTGGTGTATGGGTGAGCGCGACGATCTCGACCAGGTCCGAGACCGTGTGGTGCATGCCGTGCAGCCAGGTCATGACCTCGTCGAACAGGTCGAGCGGATACGCGTGCACGGTGTGGCCCAGGTGCTTCGGCAGTGGGCGCGTGCGCAGATGGAAGCGGGTGACGATGCCGAAGAATCCCGGGCCCGCGCCGCGTGCCGCCCAGAACAGGTCGCTGTGGTGGGTCTCGTCGGCGCGGACCAACTCGCCCTCGGCGGTGACGACATCGATCGCCACGATGCTCTCCGCCGCCCAGCCCCAGCCGCGTGCGTTCCAGCCCTGCCCGCCCTGGAGCAGGAAGCCGCCGAGGCCGACGGAGGGGCAGTGCCCGCCGTTGAAGAAACGGCCGAACTCGCCGAGATACGGGTTGAGTTCGTCGCCGCCCTTCACACTGGGGGTCGCCGTCACGATCCCGGTCCCCGGGTCGTACGCCATCTCGCGGAAGCCCCCGAGGTCGATCAACAGCGCGTCCTGGCGCACCGACCACGCGGCCCAACTGTGCCCGCCGGAACGGACCGTGACCTGCCAGCCCCGCTCCAGAGCGAGCCGTACGCCTTCGACGACGTCCCGTTCCGACTCGGCCATCAGGACGGCTGCCGGTGAACGGTCGTTCGGGCGACGGGCGTTGAAGACCCGCCCGAAGCACGCCGTCTCGAAGTCCTCGTCGTCCGGGAGGTGGAGGGTGCCGGAGAAACGGTTGAGGTTCACGCCGGTACTCACTTGATCGCGATCGGGTTGACGGGGGCACCCACCGCACCGGTCACCGGCAGCGGGGCGGCGACCAGCAGGAACTCGAAGACGCCGTCGGCCGCGCAGTCCTCGGCCAGCGCCTCCAGATCCCACATCTCGCCCAGCGGGAGGCCCATGTTGGGGATCGCTATCTGGTGCAGCGGGGACATCGCGGGCTGGGGGAACTCGTACGGTCGTACCTCAAGTCCCCAGGTGTCGGAAGCGATCGCCGCGATCTCCGTACGGTGCAGCCAGCCGAGGGTGGTGAAGGAGAGACCGGGCGCGTCCCCGGCGGCGTAACCGCCCCACGCGCCGAGCCGCCGTACGCGGCCGAGTTGGCCGGTGCGGATCAGGACGAGGTCGCCGCGCCGTACGGAACTGGTCGCACCCTGCGCCTCGATCGTGGCCCGCAGGTGCTCTTCCAAGATGGGGAATCCGTCCGGGAGTTCACCGTGCTCGTCGCCGACCGCGCGGCCCACGTCGAGGAGGACGCCGCGGCTGGTGAAGGCCTCCTTCATGTGCTCGATGCCGGTGACCGAGTCGCCGTCGCCGTTGACGATGGTGCACGGACGGCCGTTCCACGCCTGCTTGTTGTCGTAGATGTGGCCGAGGCCGTCCCACTGCGTGGAGGCCTGCAACGGCATCAGGACGTGGTCGTCGGCACCGCCGAAGCCGTGCGGGAAGCCCTGGGTGCCGGCCGCCGCGTCGGAGCCGGTGTCCTTCATGTAGTGGACCGGGTTGATACGGCCGCGGAAACCGCGCTGCGGCCCGGACTCGTTGAACTCCTGGGCGAGCGAGAAGGACCGCCCGCGCCGCACCAGGCCCACCGCGTGGGCGCGGATCGCGTCGTCGATGAAGTTGAGCGTGCCGAGCACGTCGTCCTCACCCCAGCGGCCCCAATTGCGGTAGGCGGAGCGGGCCTTGGCGAGCTCCTCCTCGATCGGACCGAGGGCACCGGCGGTCATCGTGTACGTCCTTTCAGCAGCAGGTCGAGGGCGTTGCCCCCGGCGACGGCGGCCCGGTCGGCCGGGGTGAGCCCGGCCGCGTCCAGGCGGGCCACCGGGTCGTCGACGCCCATGTCGAAGGGGTGGTCGGTCCCGAGGACGACCCGGTCCGCGCCCACCGCCTCGACGAGGTGACGCAGCGCGCCCGGGGTGTACACCAGCGCGTCGAACCACATGCGCCGCAGATAGGCGCTCGGCAACTCGGCGCAGCCGCGCGCGTCCTCCCGTACCTGCCAGGCATGGTCCGAACGGCCGATGTACGTCGGCAGGTAGCCGCCGCCGTGCGCCGCCACCAGCTTCAGACGTGGGAAGCGGTCGAGGACACCGGTGAAGATGAGGTGGGAGAGGGCGACCGTCGTCTCCACCGGCTGACCGACCGTGTTTCCCAGGTAGTCGGTCGCCAGGCGTTCGCCGAGGGAGCAGCCCCAGGGGTGCACGAAGACGACCACGCCCAGCTCCTCGGCCCGCTGCCACACCGTGTCGTGCGCGGGGTCGGCCAGTTCGCGGCCGTCGACCGTCGTGGAGACACTGATGCCGTACAGGCCATGGTCGTTGACCGCCTGGTCCAGCAACGCGACCGCGAGGTCCGGGTGTTGGAGCGGGACGGTGCCCAGGCCGTACAGCCGCTCGGGTGCGACGGCGCAGTGGGCGGCCACGGCCGCGTTGACCGTACGGGCGAGTTGGATCGCCAGGTCGGCGTCCGCCCAGTAATGGTGCATCGGCATGGGGCCGACCACCTGGATGTCGACGCCCATCGCGTCGAGGTCCGCCAGGCGTGTCGTGACGTCCGTCAACTTTGGGGCCAGGCGGTGGAGTTGGGCGCGGTTGACGGCCAGGGACGCGGGGGAGTGGGCGCGCTGCTCGGCCGCGAGTTCGGCGGCGAGACCCGGGGTGCCCGCGATCAGGGCGTCGGCGGCGGGGACGGCGAGGTGGCCGTGGAAGTCGACCACGGGCGAGCTGTTCACGCCGCCGCCGTCAGGTTGTCGAGGGTCTCCGACATGATGCGGGCCGGGTCGGCGCCGGGCGTGCCCGGGTGGATCTCCCAGTCGGCGAGCTGGAGCGAGTTCTCCAGGACCATCCGCACCCGGGGCAGGCGCCGGTTCATGAAGCGGTCCAGGGCCTTCTCGGTCGGCTCGTCCGCCGTCACCAACTCCGCGAGCAGCACGGCGTCTTCCATGCACATCGCGGCACCCTGCGCGATCAGCGGCGGGCAGGCGTGCGCGGCGTCGCCGATGACCATCGCGCGGCCCCGGTGCCAGGGCTCGTCGACGAGGATCGCCTCGATCCAGCGGTGGTCGACCACCGTGTCGTCGGGCAGCGAGGCGAGGATCTTCCCCCAGGTGCCGCCGTACCCGGCGCCGCGTTCGCGTAGCAGGGCGAGGGGGGCGCGGGGGCCGATGAGGGTGGTGTCGAGGTTCTCGTCGAGGAGGTAGGCGTAGCACTGGTCGGGGGAGATCGGGCTGTAGCCGGCCTTGAAGCGGGGCCCGCCGTAGTACACCTCGGCGCAGTCCATCTCGGCCGGGCGCTCCGCGACGACCCGGAAGATCGACATGCCGACGGGACGGGGCTCGGCGTCGATGCCGATCAGCTCGCGCATCGCCGAGTTGATGCCGTCGGCGCCCACGACGAGGTCGTAGCGGCCGGTCGAACCGTCGGAGAAGGCAACGTCCACATGGTCCGGCGACCGGTCGAGCCGGTCGACGCTCAGCCCGAGGCGGACCCGCACCCCGTGCGCGTGCACCGCGTCGCACAGCGCGTTCTGCAGATCCGAGCGCAACGCCCCTGCTGTGGACGGAAGTTCGGGCCCGCCGGTGTGCGGGGTGTCCAACTCGGTGATCAGCCCGCCGTCGGCGCGGCGCAGCCGCATGATGTCGAACGGCACCGCCCGGGCCAACACCCGGTCCAGGACACCCACGGAACGCAGCGCCTTGAGCGCGTTGCCCTGAAGGGTGATGCCATGGCCCACACCGAACCACTGCGGAGAGATCTCGACGAGCTCCACCTCGGCGCCACGCTGGGCGAGTGCGAGACACAGCACGCTTCCGGTGATGCCGCCGCCGACGACGAGCACCTTTTGTACGGGCATGGGCGATCCTTGCGAACGTAGACGAAGACTGACGTCAGACCGGGAAGCGGGCACCGAGTTCACGGAAGTGTTCGACGGCCGGAGGCGCGGCGAAGAACGGTCCGACCAGGGCCCGCCAGCGCCCGAAAGCCTCGGACTCCCGGAAGCCGACCGTGTGGGCCTCGACCGACTCCCAGCCGACCAGCAGCAGGAAGACCGTCGGCCGCTCCGCACCGCGCAGCAACTCGGCCCAGCGGAACCCGTCGGCCTCGGCCAGCACCTCACGGGCCTTGCCGAACACCTCCGCGAACTCCCGCTCACGACCCGCCTCGACGGTCAGCTCGGCATGCTCGACTATCACGTTCTTCTCCTCGGGCCTCTCCTCGGGAAAGCGGGTGCTCCGAGCCTGCGTGGGCGGCCGACGCAGGGTCAACGGATCGAGGCATCGCCAAGGGGGACGTCATGCATCCCGTACGGCGATGGACCAGCGGTTCAGCCGTCCGGCGGGCCGGCGATGGCAGGCATCGCGGATCGCCATTTCCGCCGCGCGCCGAGGCTGCCTAGCGTCGAGGGCGAGCCCCCACCCGTACGAGGAGAGCGCCGTGCCCGATCAACTGCCCACCCACGCCGGACCGTTCGCGCTTGGCACGTTCGCCGCCGAGGGCGACGGCTTCCCCGGCCTGGTCACCGGGGCCCGTGTGCGTGACCTCTCCGACCTCGTGCCGTCCGTACGCGCGCTCGTCGAGGACTGGGACAGCTGGCTGCCCCGACTCGACGGCCTGGCCCGGTCCACCCAAGGGACCTGGCACGACCTGGCCGCACTGCGCGTCCTGACACCGATCGAGCCCGGCCAGATCCTGCAGAGCGGCGCCAACTACCGCAAGCACGTGGTCGATCTGGTCGCCGCCGAGGAGGAGAGCGTGCACGGCGCCACCCCCGAGGAGGCCCGCGCCGACGCCGAGTCGATGATGGACGAACGTGCCCGCAACGGAGTGCCGTACGTCTTCCTCGGCTCCCCGCGCGCGATCTGCGGCCCCTACGACGACATCGTGCTCCCCGCGCTCGGCGAACAGCACGACTGGGAACTCGAACTCGCCCTCGTCATCGGCAAGTCGGGCAAGAACATCGCGGCCGAGGACGCCATGGAGTACGTCGCCGCCTACACCATCAGCAACGACCTCACCACCCGTGACCGCCTCTACCGGCCCGACCTCAAGGCCATCGGCACCGACTGGTTCACCGCCAAGAACGCCGACACCTTCCTGCCGACCGGGCCCTTCCTGGTACCGGCGGCCTTCGTCGGAGACCCCGGCGACCTGCGGATCACCCTGCGCCACAACGGAGTTGTCCGCCAGGACGAGTCCACCAAGGACATGATCTTCGACATCCCGCGCCTCATCGCGTACGTCTCCACGACCACCACCCTGCGCCCCGGCGACCTGCTGCTCACCGGTTCCCCGGCCGGCAACGGCGCGCACTGGGGCGTCTTCCTGAAGCCCGGCGACGTCGTCGAGTCCGAGATCACCGGCCTGGGCCACCAGCGCAACACCGTCAGGAGCCACGCATGAGCTTCCAGCCCATCACCCATCTGCGCCATGTCGACCTGGCCGTACCGGACTTCGCCCGCCAGCGCGCCTTCTACGGCACCACCTGGGGCCTGACCGAGGTCGCAGGCGACAGCGGTGTCGCCTTCTTCGCCGCCGAGGGCAGCCCCGAGCAGTACATCGTCCGCATCCGCGAGGACGAACGGAAGCGGATGGACCTGATCGCCTTCGGTGCCGTCTCACCGTCCGTCGTGGACGAGTTGCACGGGCGGCTGGGGCGGGACGGGATCCAACTCATCGGTGAGCCCGGCGTGTTGGACACGCCGGGCGGTGGCTACGGCTTCCGGTTCTTCGACCCGGACGGGCGGGTCGTCGAGGTCTCGGCGGACGTCGCCACCCGCACCCACCGCAAGATCGAGGAGCGCGAGGCGATCCCCGTCCGGCTCTCGCACTGCGTGGTCAACTCCCAGGACCCGGAAGGGCTGCGGGACTTCTACGTCGAACACCTCGGGTTCCGGCTCACCGACACCCTGTACTCGACGCACATGGGCGACCTCATGTACTTCCTTCGGTGCAGCCCGCTCCACCACTCCTTCGCGATCGCCCGGGGCCCTCATGTCTCCCTGCACCACGCCTCGTTCGAGATGCGCGGGGTCGAGGAGTACATGCGCGGCACCGGGCGGGCGCTGCGCGCCGGGACCCGGCTCACCTGGGGGCCGGGACGGCATCTCGCGGGCGACAACACCTTCTCGTACTTCCATGACCCGCACGGCAACACCGTCGAGTACACGACCGAACTCGCCGTCCTCGAAGAGGACTTGTGGCACCCGGGCCGCCATGACGTCGACGACCCGATCACCCAGGACCAGTGGGGCACCGCCGACCCGATGAGCGAGTCGGTCGCCAAGGAGCAGTTCAACGACCCCGACGTGCTGTTTGTGGCGCCTCCTGTCTGACACCCGTCCGGCACCTCCGTCTGACATCTCCTCTGTCGCGAACCACCCGCAGAAAGGCCGCAGTTGTGGCAACGATTCTGAAGCACGCCGTACCCAGGGCGGAGGTCGCCGCCTCGCTCGACCAGGTGCGCGAGACCGTGACCGGCGTCATCGCGGACATCCGTGCGCGCGGCGACGAGGCGGTGCGCGCCTACTCCGAGAAGTTCGACAAGTGGAGTCCCGACTCCTTCCGGCTCTCGGATGAGGAGGTCGGGAAGATCGTCGCGTCGGTGCCGCAGCAGGTCATCGACGACATCCGGTTCGTGCAGGACCAGGTGCGCACCTTCGCCCGCCACCAGCTCGACTCCTTGCGGGAGTTCGAGGTGGAGACCCTGCCGGGCGTGAAGCTCGGGCAGAAGCACATCCCGGTGCAGGCGGCGGGCGCGTACATCCCGGGTGGCCGTTACCCGCTCACCGCCTCCGCCCACATGACCATCGTCACCGCCAAGGTCGCGGGCGTGCCCCGGGTCGTCGCCTGTACGCCGCCCATCCACGGCGAGATCCCGGCCGCCACCGTCGCCGCCATGCATCTCGCCGGCGCCGACGAGATCTGGCTGCTCGGCGGGGTGCAGGCGGTGGCCGCCATGTCCGTCGGCACCGACACGATGCGGCCCGTGAACCTGATCGCCGGGCCGGGCAACGCCTATGTCGCCGAGGCCAAGCGGCAGTTGTTCGGGGAGGTCGGCATCGACCTGTTCGCCGGGCCGACCGAGATCCTCGTCCTCGCCGACGACGAGGCCGACCCGTTCGTGTGCGCCGTCGACCTGCTCTCCCAGGCCGAGCACGGCCCGGACTCCCCGGCCGTCCTCATCACGACCTCCCGCGAGGTCGCCGAGAAGACGATCGCCGAGGTGGAACGCCTCCTGCCCGGCATGCCCACCCGCGACTTCGCCGGGCCCGCCTGGCGCGACCACGGCCAGGTGCACGTCGTCGACTCCCTCGACGAGTTGTACGCCCTCGCCGACGAGTTCGCCTTCGAGCACGTGGAGGTGCTGACCGCCGAACCACGCCTCGCGCTGGAGCGGATGACCCAGTACGGCGCCCTGTTCCTGGGCGAGGGCACCTGTGTGTCGTTCGGCGACAAGGTCATCGGCACGAACCATGTGCTGCCCACACGTGGTGCCGCGCGCTACACCGGCGGTCTGTGGGTGGGGAAGTACCTCAAGACGGTGACCTACCAGGAGGTCACCGACACCGACTCCCAGGCACTGCTCGGCCGACTGTGCGGGCGGGCGGCCCGCGTCGAGCTGTTCGAGGGCCACGCGCGCTCCGGCGACGTACGGGCCGCGAGGGCCGCGGGCGACGAGTTGCCCTGGAACACCGCGTGACCTCGGAACACCGCATGACCCCTGACCGTCGCGTGACCTCGGACCGCCGTATGCCCCTCGACGGGCGTACGGCACTGATCACGGGCGGCGGCGGACCGCTGGGGCGCGCCTTCGCGCTGGCCCTCGCGGACGTCGGTGCCCGGGTCATCCTCGTCGGCCGCAACGAGACCGCGCTCGCGGAGGCGGCGGCACAGGTGGAGAAGGACGGCGGACAGGCCCGTAGGGGAGTGTGTGACGTCTCAGACCCGGCGGCCGTCGACGCGCTGGCCGCCCAACTCGCCGACGTGGACGTGTCGTTGCTCGTCAACAACGCCGGAGTCGCCGGTCCTGTACGGCCGTTGGTCGACATCGAGCCGGGCGAGTGGGACGACGTGTTCGCCGCCAACGTCCGGGGCGTGTATCTGATGTGCCGGGCCTTCCTGCCGCCGATGCTCGCGGCCGGGCGCGGTGACATCGTCAACGTCGCCTCGGTCAGCGGCAAGCGCCCGCTGCTCAACCGCACCCCGTACACCGCCTCCAAGATGGCGCTGCTCGGCCTGACCCGGACGCTCGCCGGGGAGGTCGGACCGCAGGGGATCGCGGTCAACTCCCTTTCCCCGGGCCCGGTCCGGGGCCCGCGCATGGACCGCAACTTCCGGCTCACCGCCGAACTGACTGGCTGCACGCTCGCCGAGGCCGAACGCGACTTCGCCTCCCGGGCCGCCCTCGGCCGGCTCGTCGAGGAGCACGAGGTCGCGCAGGCGTTGGTGGCGATGCTCGCGATGCCCGGCCTGTGCGGGGCCGACATCGACCTGTCGGCGGGAATGATCGCCCCGGCGTAGCCGAACAGGGCGCAGGAAAGGGTGAGGTGGACGGCCGACGAGCCGCCCGCCTCACCGTCGTGCGCACGGGCACGGACTCGCTATGACGACTCTGTGTGACCGCCATGGAATGGTCGGCGTGATCCGAGGCATCGGGCTCGAATATGTGTGTGCCGCCCGCCTACTCCCTGGTTCTTGTGGCTGCTTCACTCCCTCGTGCGCACCTTCGGTGCCTCCGCCGGGCCGTCCGCACCTCGCGTTCGACGGCCGGCCGGTCACACTGCGCAACGGCGCATCGATCCCTGGGAAGGCAAGCAATGACGCTGATCACCCGACGCTCGGTCCTGATCGCCGGTACCGCCACGGCCGGAGCCGTACTGGTGCCGGCGGTCTCCGCCAACGCCGCGCCGACGGCCACCACGGCCGCGAAGGCCACGAAGGCTTCGGGCAAGCGGATCTCGGTCGGATCCGGTGAGACGTACACGGTCTCCGCGACCACCCGCGTGAGCGAGCTGTCCATCGCCGACGGCGGCACGATCGCCGCCCCGGACGGCTCCAGCCTCTCCCTGACCGTCGACGGAGTGGAGACCGGCCAACTGCTCACCGCCACCGGCGCCACGGCCACCCTGATCCAGGCCGGCACCTATCGGGGCGACGTCGTCCTGACCGTCGCCGCGGCCAACGAGGTGACGTACGAGACGCTCACCTTCCAGTTCCGGCAGGCGGTGTACGTCGACGGCGACGGCGTGGTCAAGGACAAGTCCGTCCTCGCGGCCGTCCTCGGCGGCAAGCTGACGGACGCCTACGCGAGGAACGTGTCGATCACCTCGACCGGCGAGTGCTTCGACGGCGTGTACGTCCAGGACGCCACCTACACACTCGACCGGCCCGCCATCTCCCTTACCGGCAACGGCCGTTGCGACTTCGCGGGCTACGGCGCCGCAGTGGTCGGAGACGGTGCGTCGACCACGCTGGTCGTGGACGGCGCCCGGATCGACACCAAGGGAGTCGTCCGCACCGCCGTCATCGCCGACGACGGCGCCAACGTCATCGTCAAGGACTCCGTCCTCCGCGCCCGCAACGGCATACTCCCCGCCGACTACCAAGCCACCGTGGAAACCCCGTACATGGAGTCTGTGCCCTGGATGCTCGGCCTCGACGGCAACGTCCGCGCCACCAACCTCATCGGCAAGAACAGCAAGGCCACCTACCTCAACTCCACGATCTTCTCCGAGACTTGGGGCGCCCTGTCGGTCGAGGGCGGCAGCGGACTCAAACTGACCGCGATCAACAGCCACTTCGGCAACACGGGGGAGTACGGCTACGGCACCTACGCCATCGGTGACGCGACCGTGCGGGTGCTCGGCTCGCGGCTCGACGTCGGCAGCTACGCGACCATCATCGCGGGCCCGGCCGCGGTCGTGCACTACGGCGACAGCACCAGGGACGCCGTCGCCGCGCTCAACACCGAGCTGGAACTCGGGCTGTCCAAGGCCGAGTTGGCGTCGACAGCAGTGCGCAACACCGTCGTGAACTCCGGGCACTTCGGCTACATGTTCTTCGGCGCCGGTCAACTCACCCTCGACGGCGGCACCGTGATCAACTCCGACCGGGCCACCTTCCTCAACAAGGGCCAGCAGACCACGATCAGCGTCGACGGCTCGCAGGGCGCCCGGCTCAACCCGCGCGACGGGATCATCCTCCAGATGATCGAGCTGGACGACCCGGGCCCGGTCCCGGTCAACGGCAAGATGATGAACATCGGCGTCTACACCGAGCCCACCGGCGACCCGACGAAGGACGCGAGCTTCGACCCGACCGCCGTCCACGCCACCGACGGAGCCGCCACCTTCAACTCCATTGAATTGAAGGGCGACTTCTACAACGGCATGCGCAAGGGCAAGAACATGGTCCTCACCTTCGAGGGCTCGCGTGTCGAGGGCGTCATCTCCGCGTCGCAGGCCAAGCACCGGGTGTCCAGCATCGACGCGTCGACCTTCTACGAGCTGGGCATCGTCACCAACACCGTGCGGGCCGCCGTCAACAACGGTGCGATCGTGCAGCTGAACAGCGGCTCGACGTGGACGGTCACCGGCACCTCGTACCTGACCCGGCTCGCCCTCGCCGCCGACGCGACCGTCAGGGCACCCCGGGGCAAGAAGGTCACGCTGACGGTCGACGGGACGGCCACGGCCATCACGCCGGGCCGGACCTACACGGGCGCCCTCGCGCTGAGCGTCGCGTGAGCCACGGCGGAGGCGCGGGACTCACCCGAGCCGCGCCTCCGCCTCCTTCGCGATCTGCTCGAACTGCGCGCCCATGGCCGCCTGGAGAGCCTGCGCGCCCGACAACGGACGGACCATGACCGTCAGTTCGTCGATCAGGCCCTCCTCGTTGACGTGGATGAAGTCGCAGCCGGTCAGCTCCCGGTCGCCGACCCGCGCGGCGAACACCAGCGCGTGGTCGTTGCCGTCCGGGTCGCCGATCTCCCGTACGTACCGGAAGTCCTCGAAGACCCGCGCCACCCCGCGCAGGATCGCCGCGGTGATCGCCTTCCCCGGGTACGGCTTGAACACGACCGGGCTGGTGAAGACCACGTCCTGGGCCAGCAGCGCCTCGACGGCGTCCATGTCCTGCGCCTCGACCGCCTCACGGAACGCACGCATCGGCTCACCTCTTAGTCAATTAGTTGAGTAGGTGTGGATGAGACTAATCAACGGCTGTTAGCGTGTCCACATGTCCCTCAAGTACGCGGTGCTCGCGGCCCTCCTGGAAGGGGAGGCCTCGGGCTACGAGCTGGCCAAGGTGTTCGACGTGTCGCTGGCGAACTTCTGGCCCGCGACACCGCAGCAGCTCTACCGCGAACTGGAGCGCCTCGCGCAGGACGGGCTGATCGAGGCACGGGTCGTACAGCAGGAACGCAGGCCCAACAAAAGGATGTTCACGCTCACCGAGGCCGGCCGGCGCGACCTCGACACCTTCGCCGCCGAGCCGCCCCGGCGCCCCACCGCCATCCGCGACGAACTCCTCATCAAGATCCAGGCCATGGACGGCACCGACCCCGCGGTGACCCGCGAGCTGATCGAGGAGCGCAGGTCGTGGGCGCGCGGCAAGCTCGACCGCTACGAGCGCGTACGGGATCACCTCCTCGGCGGTCTGACCGAGGAGGAGTACCTCCGGGACGCCGACCGCATCGGGCCGTATCTCACGCTCATGGCCGGGATCACCTTCGAGGAGGAGAACCTGCGCTGGTGCGAGCGCGTTCTCGCGATCCTGAAGCAGCGGGTTGCCCTAGGCTGACCCGGATGTTCAGCCCCGAAGGCCCCAGTCTGCGTGAACTCGCCGTCCAGGCACTGTCGTCCGTCGAGCACGGCTACGACCTCCTCGCGCCCAAGTTCGACCACACCCCCTTTCGCACACCGGCCCCGCTGCTCGACGCGGTCGCCACGATGCTGCGACGCGTCGGCCCCTTCGACGACGGACTCGACCTGTGCTGCGGCACCGGCGCGGGCGCCGACGCGCTGACGAAGGTGTGCCAAGAGAGCGTCACCGGCGTCGACTTCAGCGCGGGCATGCTCGCGGTCGCACGGGAGCGTGTGAGGAGCAGCGAACCCCGTGTCTCGTGGGTGCGCGGCGACGCCCGGGCCCTTCCCTTCGCGGCCGCCTTCGACCTGGTGGTGAGCTTCGGGGCGTTCGGCCACTTCCTGCCCCGCGAACTGCCGGGGCTGTTCTCCCAGGTCCACTCCGTGCTGCGGCCCGGCGGCTGCTTCGCCTTCCCCGTCGTCGCGCCGCCGCACCCCACATCCCCGGCGTACTGGATGCTGTCCGGCTTCGACGCGGTGATGAAGGTACGCAACGCCGTCTGGCGACCGCCGTTCGTCATGTACTACCGGGACTTCCAACTCGGTTACGTCCGCTCGGAGTTGGAACGGGCCGGATTCGACGTCGACCTCTACGCCCTGCCCGAGTTCGGGGAGCGCGGTGACGGCAGCCCGCGGGTGCGCATGGTCGCGGCGCGTCGCCGGTGATCCCGCCATTGTCGCGGCCTGGGCGATCTCCTACGCTGAAGGGCGTGGGGGCAAGAGTGCTGTCCGGGAACGGAGTTGTGCATGCTCAGCAAGGGTGAAGCCGGCGAAGCGGTCCGTCAGGCCAAGGTGAAGACCGGTGTCACATGGGCCCAGTTGGCCGAGGCCGTGGGGCGACCGCTCGCGTGGACCACGGCGGCCCTGCTGGGCCAGCACCCCATGTCCAAGGACGAGGCGGCGACGGCCGCGGCCCTTCTCGAACTCGGTGAGGACGCCGCCCTCGCCTTCCAACTCCAGCCGACCCGGGGCGCGTTGGACGCGGCCGTGCCCGTGGACCCCACCATCTACCGGCTCTACGAGGTCGTCCAGGTCTACGGCCCCACCATCAAGGAACTGATCCACGAGCAGTGCGGCGACGGCATCATGAGCGCCATCAACTTCCGCCTCGACGTCAGCCGCGTGCCCGACCCCGCCGGTGACCGGGTCGTCATCACCCTCGACGGCAAGTACCTGCCGTACCAGTGGGAGTGAGCGGGTCCAGAACTCGCCGGTTCACCTTGGTGGTTGCCGTCAGCGGCTCCGGCCGGAGTTGAGCCGGGCGGCCTGGCGGGTCAGATGGTCGCGCTCGGCGAGGTTGGGGGCCTTGCGCGCCGCCTCCGCGTACAGCCGGGCCGCCGTCCTCAGGTCGCCGTCGCGTTCGTGGAGGTAGGCCGCCACCGCGGTGTGCCGGGGCAGCGAGGTGTCCAGGGGCGCGAGCGCGGCCAGACCGGCGCGCGGGCCGTCGGCCTCGCCCACGGCGACCGCGCGGTTGAGGCGGACGATGGGGCTGTCGGTGATGCCGGCGAGTTCGTCGTACCACTCGACGATCTGCACCCAGTCGGTCTCCTCGGCGGTGGGCGCGTCCGCATGCAGGGCCGCGATCGCGGCCTGTGCCTGGAACTCGCCCAACCGGTCGCGGGCGAGGGCGACTTGGAGGATCGTGACGCCCTCGGCGATCGTCGAGGTGTCCCACCGGCCGCGGTTCTGTTCGGCGAGCGGGACCAGGCTGCCGTCCGGCGCCGTCCGGGCGGCGCGCCGGGCGTGGTGGAGCAGCATGAGCGCGAGCAGGCCCGCGACCTCGGGGTGGTCGATCGCGGCGGCGAGCTGCCGGGTGAGCCGGATAGCCTCGGCGGCGAGGTCGACATCGCCGGAGTAGCCCTCGTTGAACACGAGGTAGAGGACGCGCAGCACGGTCGCGACATCGCCGGGCTGGTCGAAGCGCACATCGGAGACGGTGCGCTTGGCCCGGCTGATCCGCTGCGCCATCGTCGCCTCGGGCACCAGATAGGCCTGCGCGATCTGCCGGGTGGTGAGCCCGCCGACGGCGCGCAGCGTGAGCGCGACCGCCGACGACGGCGTCAACGACGGGTGGGCGCACAGGAAGTAGAGCTGGAGCGTGTCGTCCGTCGCGGGCGTGGGGCCGGGCGCCGGCTCCTCGTCGAGGCGGTCCTCACGCCTACGGCGGGCGGTGTCCGCCCGCGTCGCGTCGAGGAACCGCCGCCAGGCCACCGTGACCAGCCAGCCCTTCGCGTCCCGCGGCGGATCGTCCGGCCAGACCCGGACCGCCTCGACCAGCGCGTCCTGTACGGCGTCCTCGGCCGCCGCGAAGTCAGCTCCGCGGCGGACGAGGATGCCGAGCACACTCGGCGTGAGGCTCCTCAGCAGGACATCGTTCACTTGAAAGTGCACTCCGTGGTGGTGGAGTGCACGCCCAGGAACGGCCGCAGCTCCAGCCATTCGTGGATCGGCTTGCCACCGGCCCCTGGGGCGGCCGACAGCTCACCGGCCAGCTCCACCGCGCGCTCGTAGGTGTCGACGTCGATCACCATCCAGCCGGCGATGACGTCCTTGGTCTCGGCGAACGGGCCGTCGGTGACCGGCGGGCGCCCCTCGCCGTCGTAGCGGACGAACGTCCCCTCGGAGGAGAGCGCCTGGCTGTCGACGAACTCGCCGGTCTTCTCCAGCCGGGCCGCGAAGTCGTTCATGTACTGGATGTGGGCGGAGATCTCCTCGGGCGTCCACCGGTCCATGGGGACGTCGTTCACGGCGGCGGGGGCGCCGCGGTAGTGCTTCAGCAGCAGGTACTTGGCCATGGTCGTTCTCCTCGGTGCTGGTACGACCCATTGTGGTCGCGTTCACCTCGGGGACGGAGCAGGGCGCGGGTTCTCGACATCGACGGCGGATTTTCTTTCCGCGAGTTTCGCGAGTTCTGCGGGGGAGGGCGGAAAGGGAGGTGTGGTCACTCCTCTTCCCTTCTTAACGTATAGCGCACCGGGGGGCTTGCGGCAAGGCCCCCGTCGTGCCGCAGAATGTCCGGCCTGAGGCCACGACCTGCGGAAACGGGAGTCGCGAATGCGTGTGTTGTTGACGACGTGGGGATCGCGCGGGGATGTCGAACCGCTCGCGGGACTCGCGGCGCGCTTGCTGGAACTCGGCGCGGAGGTACGGGTGTGCGCGCCGCCGGACGAGGAGTTCGTGGAGCTGCTGGCCCGGGCCGGTGTGCCGCTGGTGCCGCTCGGTCCGTCGGTGCGCTCGGTGGTGACCGGGGCGAGGCCGCCGTCGGCGGCGACCGCGTTCCAGCTCGCGCCCGAGCTGGTCGCCGCGAGGTACGAGACGCTCACGGCGGCGGCCGAGGGCTGTGACGTGCTGCTGGCCACCGGTCTGATGCCTGCCGGTGCCCGCTCGGTGGCCGAGAAACTCGGCATCCGCTATGTGCTCGCCTGCTTCCACACGGCCGGACTGCCGTCGTCGAAGTACCCTCCGCTCTCGCGGCCGGGCCATGCGTCCTCGCCGGGGGAGACCGACATGAAGACGCTGTGGGAGGAGGACGCCCAGCGCGTGAACGCCCTGTACGGCGAGGCGGAGAACCGGCACCGGGCGGAGATCGGCCTGCCACCGGTCGAGAACGTGCGTGACCACGTCTTCACCGAGCGGCCGTGGCTGGCGGCGGACCCGGTGCTGTTCCCGTGGCAGGACCACACGGATCTCGACGTCGTGGTGACCGGACCGTGGATCCTGCCCGACGAGCGCCCGCTACCGGCCGACCTGGAGACGTTCCTGGAGGCGGGCGAGCCGCCGGTGTACGTCGGTTTCGGCAGCATGGCCCTGCGCACCTCGCCGGACCTCGCCCGGGTCGCCATCGACGCGGTCCGCACTCTGGGCCGCCGGGTGCTCCTCGCCCGCGGCTGGGCGGGTCTGGCGGCGGTCGACGACCGGGACGACTGCTTCGTCGTAGGAGAGGTCAACCAGCAGGCGCTCTTCGGGCGGGTCGCCGCCGTCGTGCACCACGGCGGCGCGGGCACCACGACGACCGCCGCGCTGGCCGGTGCGCCGCAGCTGGTCGTGCCGCAGATCGCCGACCAGCCATACTGGGCGTCGGGGGTGGCCGAGCTGGGCATCGGCGTCGCACACGACGGGTCGACGCCGACGTACGACTCCCTGTCGGCCGCGCTCACCGCCGTCCTGGCCCCCGGGATCCGGGCACGGGCGCGGGCTGTGGCCGGCACGATCCGCACCGACGGGACGACAGTGGCCGCGAAGATGCTCCTTGACACGGTCAGCGGGGAAGGGCGGTCCACGCACGCGTGAACCGCCCGAACCGAGCACACGAGAAACCGCACGCACCGGTCCCCACGCCCTGCCGCATGCTTGGCCGTGAGCGACCCCAGATCGGAATTGATGCCGTGAACCCCCTGACCACCAGCGCCTTCGACCTTCCCGACCGGCTCTCCGCCAAGGCCGACCCGGCGCTGATCGCCGCCGACGAGCAGCACTTCGCGGCGATCGCGGAGAGCCTCGACCGGTCGATCGCGGAACTGACCGAGAGCCTCGACGTCGCGCGCAGGGCACCCGGCGGCATCGGCCGGGCGGCGATGGACCGGGACACGGAGATCCACCGGCTGACCACCCGGCTGCGCACACTGCGCCGCTTCGGCCTGGACCTGTGTCTGGGCCACATGGTCGGCGACGACAGTTCCGAGCCCGTGTACATCGGGCGGCTCGGGCTCACCGACAGCACGGGCCGACGGCTGCTGCTCGACTGGCGCTCGCCCGCGGCGGAGCCGTTCTTCGGCGCGACCCACGCCAACCCGATGGGTCTGGCCAGCCGCCGCAGGTACCGCTGGACGCGCGGCCGGATCAGCGACTACTGGGACGAGGTGTTCACCGCGGACGGCTTCGTCGGGCATGCCGCGCTCGACGACCAGTCCGCGTTCATCGCCAGTCTCGGCGGCAACCGCTCGGGCCGGATGCGCGACGTGCTCGGCACCATCCAGGCGGACCAGGACGCCATCATCCGCGCGGGATCACGCGGCGCGCTCGTCGTCGACGGCGGGCCGGGCACCGGCAAGACCGTCGTCGCCCTGCACCGCTCCGCCTACCTCCTCTACTCCGACCCGCGCCTCGGCCACCGCAGGGGCGGCGTCCTGTTCGTCGGTCCGCACCGGCCCTATCTGGACTACGTCGCGGACGTCCTCCCCAGCCTCGGCGAGGAGGGTGTGCAGACCTGCATCCTGCGGGACCTCGTCGCCGAGGGCGCAGCGGCGGTCGTAGAGGCCGATCCGGAGGTGGCCCGGCTGAAGTCGTCCGTGGGGCTGGTGCGGGCGATCGAGCCCGCCGTCCGGTTCTACGAGGAACCGCCCACCAAGGGCATGACGGTCACCACCCACTGGTCCGACATCTGGCTGAGCGCCGAGGACTGGGCCGTGGCGTTCGAGGCGGCCGAACCCGGCACCCCGCACAACGAGGGACGCGAGCAGGTCTGGCAGGAGCTGCTCACGATCCTGGTGGACAAGCACGACGACACCGCCTCGCCGCAGGACGGAGAGAACGGGCAGGTCACGCCCGAGCAGCTCCGGCGGTCGCTGCGGCAGAACCGGGACTTGCTCACCGCCTTCAACCGCGCGTGGCCGCTGCTCGAAGCGGCCGACCTCGTCGGAGACCTGTGGACGGTACCGGCCTACCTGCGCAAGTGCGCCCCCTCGCTGAGCCGCGACGAGGTCCAGCGCCTGCAGCGCGCGGACGCCCAGGCCTGGACGGTGTCCGACCTGCCGCTGCTCGACGCGGCACGGCAACGGCTCGGCGACCCGGAGTCGGCGCGCCGCAAGCGCCGGCAGGAAGCCGCCGTGGCGGCCGAACACGCGCGCAGGACCGACGTCATCGACAGCCTGCTGCAGAACGTCGAGATCGACGAGAGCGAGGGCGCGATGGGCATGCTGCACGGGCAGGACGTGCGGGACGCCCTGATCGACGAGGCCGCACAGCCCGGCATCGAACCCGACCTGCTCGCCGGGCCGTTCGCGCACATCGTCGTCGACGAGGCCCAGGAACTGACCGACGCGGAATGGCAGATGCTCCTGCTGCGCTGCCCGTCCCGGAGCTTCACCATCGTCGGCGACCGCGCCCAGGCCCGGCACGGATTCACCGAGTCGTGGCAGGAACGGCTGAAGCGGATCGGCCTCGACCGGATCAACCTCGCCTCCCTGACCGTCAACTACCGCACCCCGGAAGAGATCATGACGGAGGCCGAGCCGGTCATCCGTGCCGTACTCCCGGACGCCAACGTGCCGACCTCCATCCGCAGCAGCGGCATCCCCGTCGTCCACGGACCCGCCTCCGACCTGGAGTCGGTCCTCGACACCTGGCTCGCCGAGCACGCCGACGGGATCGGCTGTGTCATCGGTACCGGCGACGTGGACGCGGGTATCTTCCGGGCAAGGCCCCGGGTCCGGTCGCTGACTCCCGAGCTGTCCAAGGGACTTGAGTTCGACCTGGTCGTCCTCGTCGACCCGGAGGAGTTCGGCGAGGGCATCGAAGGCGCTGTCGACCACTATGTGGCGATGACCCGGGCGACCCAGCAACTCGTCGTCCTCACCAGCGCCTAGAAGTCCCGTCGGCGCGCGGCGAGTTGGGACCCGCCGCGCGCCACCGTGTTGGGCGCTCGGACTCAGCCCGCCGCAGGAAGCGTGAACTCGTAGATCAGGGCGTCTTGTTGGGCCTCCACTACCAGGTCGGTGATCTCCAGCGGGCGCGCGTACTGGTCGTGCACGCGGCGGGTCACCCGGACCGAGGGCGCGTTCGCGACCTGGGTGATGGCGTCCCGGTGGTGCAGGGTCAGGCCCGCCCGGCGCATCCAGTCGTAGGCGCGCCGGAGTTGGGCGGAGGCGGAGCCGTCGGCGCGGTCGCGGTAGCGGGCCAGTTCCTCGACCTCGGCCAGCGCCACCGCCGAGAAGGACGTGACGGCCGTACGCAGTCCGCTGCCGTCGGCCGCGGCGGACGCGTAGTGGTGCACCAGGGTCGGCCGGTGCGGGGCGATGCCCAGGGCCTCGGCGTGGTCGGGTGGGGGAGTCTCCCAGGCCACGGTGGCCCGGTCGAAGCCGGAGGGGTCCGTGCTCCGGGCGCCGACCGGGAAGGTGAGGGAGGAGGGCGTCTCGACGGGCAGGCCGGACAGGGTGGCGTGGCTGCCGCGCCGGTCGGTGGCGACCAGGCCGTCCCTGCGCAGCACCTCCAGCGCCTGTCTTATGGTCTCCCGGCTGACCTGGAAGTGTTCGGCCAACTGCCGTTCGCCGGGCAGGCGTTCACCGGGCGGGATGGTGCCGTCGTGGAGTTCGCCGAGCAGTTGGGTGGCGACCCGTCCGTAGAGGGGCTGGTCGTCGGCGGTCGGGTGGTCGTGGGGGGTGGTGCGGGCCATGCCGCGCCTCCTGTTGGTGACAAGACTGAGGGCAGAACTGGTGACGAAACGTAGCCGTGCGGGCTCGTTGCGCGACCAGATCTAGCATTGGTCTAAACCACCAGGGAAGAGCGGCAGGGCAGTTAGGCCGAAACCGACCTGCGGTGATCACCTGTCACAGTGCGCCGAACACCGCGTCGATCAGGGCCATCTTCCGTGGGTCGTCGGCGATATGAGGCCCCATCCGGTTCATCACGTACCCCATCGACACCCCCGCCTCCGGGTCGGCCAGACCGAAGGAGCCGCCGAAGCCGTCGTGTCCGAAAGCCCTCGGGTTGCGGCCGTACGATCCGTTCGGGCCGCTGAGCCACAGGCCGAGCCCGACCTCCGTCTCGTGCGCGAAGCCCGCGCCGAGCACCAGGTCACGGCAGCTGCCCTGCCCCTCGCGCACCCGCTCGGCCGCCTCGGGGGAGAGGACGCGGTGGCCGTCGTGGGACCCGCGCCCGGCGAAGACGCCGTAGAGCGCGGCGATCGCGCGTGCGGTGCCGTGGCCGTTCGCGGCCGGGATCTCCGCGGCGCGCCACTCCGGGGTGTTGGCCTCGGCCGCGCCCGCGACCGGGTTGGTCAGCGCGGCGATGGCCGCGGGCGCCAACTGGCTGAAGACCGCGGCCTGTTCACTCGCCGACGCGGCGGGCGGATGTACCAGCTCGGCCGCCCGGCCGGCCTCCTTCTCCGGCAGCCCGATGGTGAAGTCGATCCCGAGCGGGCCGGTGACCTCGCGCTCCAGGAAGGCACTCGGGAGCAACCCCGAGACGCGGCGCACGACTTCGCCGACGAGGAAGCCGTAGGTGATCGCGTGGTACCCGGACCGCGTCCCCGGCTCCCACCAGGGCTCCATGGCCGCGAGCCGCTGTGTGGTCAACTCCCAGTCGTAGAGCTGCGCGAGGGAGTGCGGCTCACGCAGGCCGGCCAGTCCGGCGCGGTGGGAGAGCAGGTGTCGTACGAGAATGTTCTGCTTGCCCGCGGCGGCGAACTCCGGCCAGTACGTGGCCACCGGGGCGTCGAGGTCGAGCAGGCCGCGGTCGGCGAGGATGTGGGCGCACAGGGCCACCGGGCCCTTCGTCGTCGACCACACGTTGACCAGCGTGTCCCGCTCCCAGGGGCGCGTCCGTGCGGCGTCGGCCCAGCCGCCCCAGAGGTCGACCACGGTCTCTCCGCCGACCGTGACGGTCAGTGCGGCGCCCAGTTCGTCGCGGTCCCGGAAGTTCTGCTCGAACGCCGTGCGCACCGCGGTGAAGCGGGGGTCGCAGTGGCCGTCGACGGCTGGCTGGTGCTCGGGCATGGGGCCTCCGTGGTGTGCCGGACGTCCGGGCCGCGACGCTGCGACCCGGACCCCCTGAACATACCGACTGGTCGGACTGACCGGAAGGCGCCGTACGCTCAGTTGAGGAACAAGGTGCCGGTCGGCTCCCGGTGACCCGCTTCCGTGTGCCAGTAGTCGCGGGTCTCCACGGCCAGCCCGGCGCCGTCGAAGCGCACGAAGACACACCCGGCCAGCGTGGACGGCTCGCCGTCCTCCTCGGCCAGCACCCTGAACTCGGCCACGGCGACGCCGTGTTGGCCGACGACCGGCGCCGAGAACCGCACATCACTCACTTGCTCCGCCGCGAACGACCAGCGCAGATACGCGGCCAACTCGGCCCGCCCCCGGTGCGGTTCACGGAACGGCATCGAGCGGTGGACGCAGTCCTCGGCGTACAACTCCAGCAACGCGTCCACGTCGTGCTCGGCCCAGGCCCGCGCCCAGACCCGCACGAACCGCTCGGCCGCCTCACTCGTGGCCATGTTCATGTGGGTACCCTTCAGACGTACGACCGCAGCCAGCCCAGCTTCACGGCCTCCTGGTAAGGGCCGCCGCCCTCATGGTCGTTGAAGTCGTACACCTCGATCTTCTTGTCCTCGTGCGCCCAGGCGTTGAACGCGGCGAACACCGTGGAGGGCGGGCAGGTCTGGTCCTCCAGGGCCGTCGAGAAGAGGGCGGGGGCGCGGCCGCGGGACGCGAAGTGGACGCTGTCGAAGTACGAGAGCGTGCGCAGGACGTCCTCGGCGTGACCGCGGTGGGTCTTGAGGTAGCTGCCGATCTCGCGGTACGGGTGGCGGTCCGTGAGGGTCGCGGCGCGCGGGTAGTCGCACAGGAATGGCACGTCCGGCGCGATCCCGGCCAGGTCGCCGACCAGTCCGCCGACGGCGATGGCGATGCCGCCGCCCTGGCTCGCGCCGAGGGCCACCGTGCGCGCGGGATCGACCAACGGGTGCGAGCGGGCCGCCTCGACGGCTCGCACGCCGTCCGTGAACACCCGGCGGTAGTAGTAGTTCTCGGGGGCGTCGATGCCCCGGGTCATGAAGCCGGGATACGCGGGCGCGCCGCCCACTGGGTCCGGGGTGCCGCCGCCACCGCCCCACGCGCTGCCCTGCCCGCGCGTGTCCATGATGAAGTGCGCGCGGCCCGTCGAGGGCCAGAGCAGGTTCTCGTGCGGGAGACCCCGCCCGCCGCCGTAACCCACGAACTCCACGACCAGCGGCAGCGGTCGGGCCGCGTCGGCCGGCAGGCGCAGCCAGCCCTTCACCGGGTGACCGCCGAACCCGGCGAACGTCACGTCGTACACGTTCACCGTGGACAGTCCCGTGTCGACCGGTTCGAAGCGGGCGTCCAGATCGTGCTCGCGGGCCTCCTGGAGGGTCTTGGACCAGAAGGCGTCGAAGTCCTCGGGCTCGGCGGACTCGCTGCGATATTCGCGGAGTTCGTCGAGCGGAAGGTCGAACAGGGCCATCGATGACCGCCTTTGTGAAGTGCGAATACGGATGATCACACCGTACGTGTGACATCGGAGGACTCGCCAGGCTCGTGCGGCGCCCCGCGCCTACCATGGCGGCATGTCGCCTGCCGTGGATCTGCTGGTCAAGGACGCCGAACTGCTCGTCGTGGACGGCGGGCGGGAGATCCCGGGCGGCTGGGTCGCCGTCACGGATGGTCGGGTCACCGCCGTCGGCGCGCGAGGGTCCGAACCCGAGGCCGCCACGACCGTTTCGGCGACCGGGCGGCTCGTCACCCCCGGCCTGATCAACACGCACCACCACATCTACCAGAACCTCACCCGCTCCTACGCCCCCGCCGTCAACGGCACCCTCTTCGACTGGCTGACCACGCTCTACCCGCTGTGGGCGAGCCTCGACGAGGAGGCCGCGTACGTGTCGGCGTACGTCGGTATGGCGGAACTCCTCATGGGCGGCTGCACCACATCCTCCGACCACCTCTATGTGCATCCGCGCCCCTACCTGGTCGACGCCGAGATCCGCGCCGCCCGCGACATCGGCTTCCGCTTCCACGCGACCCGCGGTTCGATGACCCGTTCCGTCGAGGACGGGGGACTGCCGCCGAGGAGCGTCACGCAGAGCACCGACGAGGTGCTCGCCGACAGCGAGCGGCTGATCAAGGCCTACCACGACCCGGAACCGGGCGCGCTGATCCGGGTCGCGCTCGCACCCTGCTCACCGTTCTCGGTCACCAAGGACGTGATGACGGCGACCGCGGAACTCGCCGAGCGGTACGACGTACGCCTGCACACGCATCTCGCCGAGGACCGCGACGAGGACACGTACTGCCTGGAGACCTACGGCTGCCGGCCCGTCGAGTACTTCGAGGACACCGGGTGGATGAGCGACCGCACCTGGGTCGCGCACTGCATCTACCCCAACGACGACGAACTGCGCCGCCTCGCCGCCGCGGGCGTCGGCGTGGCGCACTGCCCCAGCTCCAACATGCTCATCGGGGGCGGCACGGCCAGGGTGAAGGAGATGCGCGAGCTGGGTCTGCCCGTGGGGATCGGCTGCGACGGTTCCGCCTCCACCGACCACGCCTCGTTGTGGATGGAGACCCGGGGTGCCCTGCTGCTGGGCCGCTATCGGGGAGGGCCGGGTGCGATGACCGCGCGGGACGCCCTCGACATCGCGACCCGTGGTTCGGCGCGGTGCCTGGGGCGGGCTGACGAGCTGGGGCATCTGCGGCCGGGGGCGTGTGCCGACCTGGTCGTCTGGGACCTGCACGAGGTCGCGCTGGCGGGGGCGGTGAGCGATCCCGTCGAGGCGTGGCTGCGGTGCGGGCCCGCGCGGGCGTGGACGACCGTTGTGGGTGGGCGAGTGCTTGTGGAGCGGGGCGAACCGGTGCTGGCGGCGTTGGGAGATGTGCTGCGGGACCACGGGCGGGTTGCTCGGCGGATGCAGCGGGGGTCGTAGAGGGGTAGGGGTTGAGGTTGGGCTGCGGTGGAGTGGCTCAACTGCCTTGTGGTGGTGGGGTGTTGGTGTGTGAGATCGGTCGGGATGGTCACGGTCGACGCGCCACGCTCCTCGCTCGTCACAGCCCGTCGTGCGTCACGTCCGTCCCCGGTCACGCCCCGTCCGTCACGCCCGCCGTCGAGTCCACTGCGGTTCCGTCAGCGCCCAGTCCCGTTCCCACTCGGCCAACCGGTGTCGCAGCGCAACCCGTCGGGTCGCCGCCCGCGCGAGGAGGGCCAGGCCGATCACACCGGCCGCCGACCACACGCCGACGGTCAACGTGTGCTGCCAGACGGCCACTTCACCCGGTGGCGGGGCGACACTGTGGCCCTTGGCATCGAGCCATACGTCCACCACGTCACCGCGTCCCGTGTCCGCCGGGACCGCGACCGTGGCCGTACGCGAGCCCTTGCCGGGCTCCGTCCAGCGCACCGTCACCGGGAAGCTGCGCGGACGGTTCCCCTCCACCGAGGGGAGTTCGGCGGGCGGGTTGCCGATCACCTTGGCGTGGACGCGATGGCGGTCGGCGCGCTGCGTCGCGGCGATGGTCCGGGCCTGGTCATGGGCCCACAGGCCCGCGGCTGCGCCGACCAGGGGCGCGCCGATGAACAGCAGGACGGTGACGGCCAGCGCCGTCCACGCCTCCACGACATCCGACCGGCGCCGCAGCGGATTCTGCCGCCGGCGTCGACTCCGTACCCGGGTCCGCATGTCGACCTCCTCGCCGTCACCGGAGCCGAGGAACCGGACCCACCCCTCCTGGGGCCGGGCCGTCACTCCCTCGACGCCGCGCACGCATGCGAGCGTCCACACAGATGTCGTACCCCCTATGGGGCACTTTGCTCAACCGGAGCGGTGCGGATCGGCCGACAGGTCCTGTCCAGCCGTAGTCGTAGCCGAGCCTCAGCCGAACCGCTCGATGCGGACGCGGTCCACCGGCTGGCCCGCCTTGACCAGCAGTCGCGAGGCATGCTCGGCGAAGCCGTTGGAGCCGCACACATAGGCCTCCCACCCACCAGCGGGCTGCTCGGCCAGGAGTGGTGCCACATGTGCGGCGGCCATACGTCCCACCGGCACACCCTCCGGCGCGCTGCGCGTGAACACGGTCGTGGTCTCCGTGCCGTACTCCCGCGCGTAGATCAACTCCTCGGGGCTGCGCGCCGACACCAGCAGCCGCAGCGGCACGGACAAGCCCCGCGCCCGGTGCTGCCGGAGCATCGACATCAGCGGTACGACGCCGGAGCCTGCGCCCAGCAGCAGCGCGGGGCGGTCGCCGGGCCAGGCGAAGAAGCCGCTCAGTGGGCCGCGGACCTCGACCTCGTCACCGGGCTCGGCGACCGTGTGGAACCAGCCGGAGACCTCGCCGCCCTCGACATGGTCCAGGGTCAGCTCCACATGCCCGGCGTCGTCCGGGTGTGAGGCGATCGAGTAGTGGCGCTGCGCCACATAGCCGTCCTCGGCCCGCAGCCGCAGCATCAGGTGCTGGCCGGGGAGATGTCCGGCCCAGCCGGGCACCGCGAACCGGAACGACGAGGCGTGCGGGGTCTCGCGGCGGATCTCGGTGAGCGTGGCGGTCTGCCACACGGCGGCGGCGCGGTTGCTCACGGCGATGCGTCCCGGCACCGCGAACTTGGTGGTGGGCTCGAAGGTGTCAGTCACCGGAGTACCGCTGTTCCTCCCAGGGGTTGCCCCGGGCGTGATAGCCGTTCTGCTCCCAGAAGCCCGGCTCGTCGTGGTCGAGGAGACGCAGGCCCGCGATCCACTTGGCGCTCTTCCAGAAGTACAGGTGCGGCACCAGCAGCCGGGCGGGGCCGCCGTGCTCGGCGGGCAGCGGCTCGCCGTCGTACTCCCACGCGATCCAGGCCCGTCCGCCGGTCACGTCGGAGAGCGGGAGGTTCGTGGTGTACCCGGTGTGCGAATACGCCACCACATGTGTGGCGGACACATGGGGCCGCACCACATCAAAGAACGCGTCCAGCGAGACGCCCCCGAACCGCACCCCGAACTTCGACCAGCTCGTCACACAGTGGATGTCACCCTCGTAGGCCGACGTCGGCAGTTCGTGCGCCTGCGTCCAGTTCCAGGTGCGCGGCTCCGCCACCAGTCCGTCGACGCGGAACGTCCAGTCCGCGGGCGCGAGGTCGGGTGTGACCTCGGCGGACAGGACGGGCCAGTCGTCGCCCGCGTCGTACTGGCCGGGCGGCAGGCCGGCGTCGGGGACACGGGGGCGTCCGGTGAAGCCTCGGGTGACGTGCATACGGGTGGAGCCTCCAGGCCGCTGCGGCGCGGTCCGCCGGGCGAGCGTGATCAGTGGTTTCTCGTTTCAACGGTACGCGTCCACGAGGTATGCCCAGGTCCGAGGGCGACCGCCGATCATTGCGGCCGTATGAACTCTCCCCGCGCGGGGGAATAGCCGTCCGGCGATCGACCTTGGCCTTCAGTGCGGCTTGAGTAGTGCGGCTTGAGTGCGGACAGCCAGTGGTCGTGCTGTTGTCGTGACCACCGGTGATCGGGTGACTGCGAAGGAGAGTGAGGGAACAGATGCCGAAGGCGTATGTCTTCACGCGTTACGGGGGACCCGAGACCGAGGCGCTCGTCGAGGTCGACCAGCCCAGTCCCGGCCCCGGTGAAGTCCTCGTCGCGGTGCGCGCGGCCGGGGTGAACCCGGTCGACTGGAAGCAGCGCACCGGGTACCGCCGGCCCGGCGAGACCGACTCGCGCGTGTTCCCCGCCGTCTTCGGCCAGGAGGTCTCCGGAGTCGTGCGGGAGACCGGCGCCGGCGTCGACGGATTCGCCGTCGGCGACGAGGTGTTCGGCAGCACTGTGGCCGGCGGATACGCCGAGTACGCCCTGATGCCCGTCACGGTCGCCGCGCACAAGCCCGCCGAGCTGTCCTTCCGCGCCGCCGCCGCCCTGCCCGTCGCCGCCGCGACCGCGTACGACGGCCTCCGCCAGCTCGACCTGCCCTCCGGCGCGACTGTGCTGATCACCGGCGCGGGCGGCGGCGTCGGCTCCGCGGCGCTGCAGATCGCCCGCGCGCTGGGACTGCGCGCCGTGGGCGTGGCGAGCGAGGGCAAGAAGGACTTCGTGGAGTCGCTGGGCGCGGTCCACGTCCCGTCCGGACCGGACCTGGCCGCACGCGTACGGGCCGCCGCCCCGGACGGCGTCGACGGCGCCTACGACCTCATCGGCGGCGAGGTGCTCGCCGAGGCCGCCGCCCACCTGACCGACCACACGAAACTCGTCACCGCCGGGGCCCCCGCCCCCGAGGTCGAGAAGCTGGGCGGCGCCCGTGTCGAGCGCGCCCGCAACGCCGCCGTCCTCGACGCGCTCGCGCAGCTCGTGGTGAGGGGCCAACTGGACCCGCACGTGACGCGGGCCTTCCCGCTCGACCAGGCCGGCGAGGCCCTGCGCATCGTCGAGGACGGCCACGCCCGCGGCAAGATCGTGATCGAGGTCGCCGCATGAGCGGCGCCGAACAGCACATACTCGACAACCCCGCCCGCGCCGCCCTCACCGGCCCGCACGCCCACTTCGCCGAGCGGCGCGGCCGGATCCTGCGCTACCCGGTCGACGTGACCCCGTGGCTGGCCCTGCCCGACGAGCCCGACGCCGACGACTGGGCGGACGTCGCCGCGCTCTCCGGACCCGGCACCGAGATCCCGCTCCTCGGCTACCCGGGGCATGTCCCGGACGACTGGGAGATCACCTTCCACATCGACGGTGTGCAGATGGTCGACGACGGGCTGACCGCCGCACCCGACCCGGAGGCGATCGTCCTCGGCCCGGCCGACGTCCCCGAGATGCTCGACCTGGTGGAACGGACCAAGCCCGGCCCCTTCCTGCCCCGCACCGTCGAACTAGGCACCTACCTGGGCATCCGCCGCGGCGGCGCGCTCGTCGCCATGGCCGGCGAACGACTCCACCCGCCCGGCTGGACCGAGATCAGCGCCGTCTGCACCGACCCCGCCGCCCGTGGCGAGGGCCTCGCCAGCCGCCTCATACTCGCCGTCGCGCACGGCATCCGTGAACGCGGCGAGACCCCGTTCCTGCACACCGGCGCGGGCAACGCCACCGCCATCCGGCTGTACGAGTCCCTGGGCTTCCGCCTGCGCCGGACCACCGCGTTCCTCGCGGCACGGGCGCCGGAACACCTGACGCAGACACGGGCCGTGGGGGTGTCGTAGAAGCGGCGGCCCGTGGGGGTGTCGTAGAAGCGAAGGGAAGCAGCCGGTCACCCCTCAGGCGTCGTCCGACTCCCCGCCATGCCACGCGTTGTAGCGCTCCAGATAGCCGGCGAAGCGTGTCAGGTCCTCCTCCGGCCAGTCCGCCAGGCGTTCGCGGAAGGCGGCCTGGCGGTTCTCGGTGACCTGGGCGAGGATCCGGCGGCCGGCGGCGGTGAGGTGCAGGACCTGGACGCGGTGGTCCTCGGGGTCGAGGCGGCGCTCGATGAGGTCGGCGCGTTCCAGGGCGGCGACCTGGCGGCTGACCGTGGACTTGTCGAGGGCGTAGTGCGCGGCCAGGTCAGTGGCCCGGCAGCCGTCCTGCTCCTCCAGGTGGCCGAGCAGGGTGTACGACACCAGCGACAGCTCGGGGTGGAGGCGGCCCGCCGAGGCGCGGGCGCGCCGGGCGAAGATCGTCATCTCGCGCTGGATGGTCTCCACGGCCTGGTCCGCTCGCACTGGAATCTCCCTCGTTCACCTGGTTGTTGCAGAGTACAACTCAGGGAGGGGGTCGGCCCCTCGCGGGCTCGGTGGTTCGGGTACTGTTGCTCACCGGTCGCGGACGATCCCGGCCCTGAACTCCCTGGAGGTGAGACCCATTACCGCTGTGTCAGGCCGGGTGCTCTCACCTCAGGACAGCTCGGATCACCGGTAGTAGGTGACCGCGAGAGCGCCCTTCGGCTACCTTCCGAAAGGCTCTCGGCTTTCATGCCTTCTCTTTCCCCCGCCTCCGTGGTCGCCGCGCTCCGTGCCGCGGGCTGTGTCTTCGCCGAGGACGAGGCGCGACTGATCCTCTCCGCCGCCCGCACCCTGGACGACATCACCGCCATGGTGGACCGCCGGGTCTCGGGTCTGCCCCTCGAACACGTCGTCGGCTGGGCCGAGTTCCGCGGCCTGCGCATCACCGTGGAACCCGGCGTGTTCGTGCCCCGCCGCCGTACCGAGTTCCTCGTCGACCAGGCCCTCGCACACGCCCCGGACGCGTCCGTCGTCGTGGACCTGTGCTGCGGTTCCGGCGCGGTCGGCGCGGCCCTCGCCGCGGCCCTCGGCCGGGTCGAACTGCACGCCGCCGACATCGACCCCGTCGCCACGCGCTGCGCCCGCCGCAATGTCGCCGCCTACGGCGGGCGGGTCCACACCGGGGACCTGTTCGCGGCGCTGCCCGACGCGTTGCTCGGCCGCGTCGACATCCTCGCGGCCAATGTGCCGTACGTCCCCACCGGCGAGGTCGGTCTGCTGCCCGCCGAGGCCCGCGAGCACGAACCGCTGGTCGCTCTCGACGGCGGCACCGACGGCCTCGACATAGTCCGCGAGGTCGCCACCGGGGCACCCGACTGGCTCGCCCCCGGCGGCTGCCTCCTCGTCGAGACCAGCGAACGTCAACTCCCGTCAGCCGTCGAGGCGTTCACGAGCGCCGGGCTGGAGACGCGGTCGGCCTACTCCGAGGAGTTGTACGCGAACGTCGTGATCGGGGTGAGGGCGGCGGGGGCGGTCAGGTCGTAGCGCCGCCGGCGGATCGGCTGGGGCGGAGCTCCGGCCGCGGTCGCCGTGTCCCCAGCGGCCGGGGTCGCGGCAGCCCGGCCCATCTCGTCCCTCGCCCGGGCCCTTGCGGCCGAGGGCGCCGGTGCCGGTGAAGGCCCGGTTGGCGGTGCGGGTGCCGGTGTCGGAATGGGTGCCTGTCGGGTCGTAGCTCCGCTGCCGGACGGGCTGGGCGCGTGGGTCGGGGCGCTGTCGGGCGGGTTGGGGGCGGCGCTTGGGCCCTTGCGGTCGAGGGTGCCGGTGAAGGCTCGGTCGGCGGTGCGGGTGCCGGCGTTGGAACGGGTGCCGGTCAGGGAGGCCGTGTCGCCCTTCTTGAGGGCGCCGGAGCCCTGGGCCGTGACGCCCGAGCCCACGGTCCAGGTCCACGAGGTGCCGTCGTCGCTCTTGACGGTGACCTGGTCGCCGTCGACCTTTGTGACCGTTCCGCGCTGCCAGATCCGTACGACCCACTTGCCGGTGGCGTTGTCCTTGACCGTCGCCTCGCCGTGCACGGCCGCGCCGCCGAGCCCGAAGCCCCCACCGCCCCCGTGCCGGAAGCCGGGCCCACCGGGCGGCGTTGTTCCCGACGGGGAACCGGCGGCGGGCACGGCGTCGCCGCCCGGACTCCCCGAGGTCGCCGCGTAGGCGACGGTCCCGCCGAGCGCCAGCACACCCACGGTGGCCACGGCGATCACCGCCCGGGCCCGCCTCGACCGCTGCCGCCACAGCCGGTCGAGACCCCGGTCGCGCTCCGCACCGCCGGGGCCCGTGAGCACCTCCCACTCGGGCACGTGGTCGGGCATCGGAGGTGTCGCCGCACTGTCGCCGGCTTCGTGCTCAGGATCGTGCGTCACGGCTCGCTCCCTAGGCCACGCGCGCGGCATCCCACCGGCACGCCTACCTGTGATTCTCGGGGGTGCCCGATAAAGAACCGGTAATAGATCCCTGTGAATCCGGGGCTGTCGGCCCCGAGGGAGGCCGTGTGCGGCGAGCGAACTCACCGGCCGCGGCCCCAGAGGAGGCCATGTGAGGCGAGCGCGCACCCGCCTCGGCCCCGGGTGAGGTCGCGCGCGGCGAGGACGCGCGCCCGCCCCTGATTATGCAACTAGTTGCATAAAGGCCTCCCCGTCCTCTACAAAAGAGGCACGACACCGCGCACGGAGGCCCCGATGAGCCGTTACCCGCACCTGCTGAACCCGCTCGACCTGGGGTTCACCACACTGCCCAACCGCGTCCTCATGGGCTCCATGCACATAGGCCTGGAGGAAGCCGAGCGCGGTTTCGAGCGCATGGCGGCGTTCTACGCGGCACGCGCGCGTGGCGGGGTCGGCCTCATCGTCACCGGTGGCATCGCCCCCAACGAGGCCGGGCGCCCGTACGAGGGCGGCGCCAAGCTGACCACCGACGCCGAGGCCGCGCAGCACACCGAGATCACCGCCGCCGTGCACCGCGAGGGCGGGCGGATCGCGATGCAGATCCTGCACTTCGGGCGGTACGCCTACCACCAGGACCTCGTCGCGCCGAGCGCCGTCCAGGCGCCGATCAGCCCCTTCGCGCCCCGCGCTCTCACCGACGACGAGGTCGAGCAGACCGTCGAGGACTACGTCCGCGCGGCCCGCCTCGCCCGGCAGGCCGGGTACGACGGTGTCGAGATCATGGGCTCCGAGGGCTACCTCATCAACGAGTTCATCGCCGCGCAGACCAACCACCGCGACGACCGCTGGGGCGGCTCGTACGAGAACCGGATGCGCTTCCCCGTCGAGATCGTGCGGCGGGTGCGCGAGGCGGTCGGCGAGGACTTCATCATCGTCTACCGGCTGTCGATGCTGGACCTCGTGCCGGGCGGCTCCACGCTCGACGAAGTCATCAGGCTCGCCAAGGCGGTTGAGGCAGCCGGGGCGACCATCATCAACACCGGCATCGGCTGGCACGAGGCACGCATCCCGACCATCGCGACCTCGGTGCCGCGCGGGGCGTACACCTGGGTGACCAAGAAGCTGATGGGCGCGGTATCGATCCCGCTGGTCACCACCAACCGCATCAACACCCCTGAACTGGCGGAGCAGTTGCTCGCCGACGGGTACGCCGACATGGTGTCGATGGCCCGCCCGATGCTCGCCGACCCGGACTTCGTCGCCAAGGCCGCGGCCGGCCGTTCCGACGCCATCAACACCTGCATCGGCTGCAACCAGGCCTGCCTCGACCACACCTTCAGCGGCAAGATCACCTCCTGCCTGGTCAACCCGCGCGCCTGCCACGAGACCGAACTGGTCCTCGCCCCAACGAGGTTGCGCAAACGCGTCGCGGTCGTCGGCGCGGGCCCGGCCGGACTCGCCTGCGCGGTGAGCGCGGCCGAACGGGGCCACGAGGTCACCCTCTTCGACGCCGCGAGCGAGATCGGCGGACAGCTCAACGTCGCCCGACAGGTCCCGGGCAAGCAGGAGTTCGACGAGACACTGCGCTACTTCCGCACCCGGCTCGACGAGCACGCAGTGGACGTACGCCTCAACGCACCTGTGACGTCAGGTGACTTGGTGGACTACGACGAGGTCGTCGTCGCCACCGGCGTCGCCCCGCGCACCCCCGACATCCCCGGCGTCGACCACCCCAGCGTCGTCGGCTACCTCGACGTGCTGCGCGACCGCGTCCCCGTCGGCGACCGCGTCGCGATCCTCGGCGCGGGCGGCATCGGCTTCGACGTCGCCGAGTTCCTCACGGACGGCGGCGACAAGGCGAGCGAGGACCCGGCGACGTACTTCCGCGCCTGGGGCGTCGACATGGACTACGCGGCCCCCGGCGGCCTCACCGCGCCCGAGCGGCCCGCCCCGCCGCGCAGCGTCCACCTCCTCCAGCGCAAGGCGACCAAGGTCGGCGCCGGTCTCGGCAAGACCACGGGCTGGATCCACCGCGCCGAGCTCAAGCACCGGGGCGTCACCATGGTCCCGGGCGTCCAGTACGACCTGATCGACGACGCCGGACTTCATGTCACCGTCGACGGCCGCAGCACCGTACTGGAGGTCGACACGGTCGTCCTGTGCACAGGGCAGGACCCGCGCCGCGACCTGTACGACGAACTGACCGCCGCCGGCCGCAGCGTGCACCTCGTCGGGGGAGCCGACGTGGCCGCCGAACTGGACGCCAAGCGCGCCATCAAGCAGGGCACCGAGGTCGCGGCCGCCCTCTGAGGCCCGTCCCTAGGATGACCCCATGTCACTCCCGCACGCGATCCTCACCGCCCTTCTGGAGAAGCCGTCCTCAGGTCTTGAACTGACCCGGCGCTTCGACCGGTCGATCGGTTACTTCTGGTCGGCGACGCACCAGCAGATCTATCGCGAGCTGGGAAAACTGGAGTCCGAGGGCCAGATCAGGGCCCTCGCGTCCGAGCAGCCGGCCCGCGGCCAGAAGAAGCGCTACGAGGTCCTTCCGGCGGGCCGTGCCGAACTGGCCCGCTGGACCGCGTCCTCCCAGGACCCCAAGCCACTGCGCGACACGATGTTGCTGCGGCTGCGCGCGGCGGCCGTGGTCGGCACGGACGGCATCGAGTCCGACCTGCGCCGCCATCTAGCCTTGCACCAACGGCAGTTGACGGAGTACGAGGAGATCGAGAAGCGCGACTTCCCGCCCGACCGGGACAGCCCCCAGGACCGGCTCCAGCATCTCGTGCTGCGCGCCGGCATCGACCTGGAGACCTTCTGGACGCAGTGGCTCACGCATGCGATCGAGGAGTTCGCCGAGCTGCCGTAGGAGAGTTGTCGTAGGACATGGGGGAGGGGCCGCCGGTGGTCGGGCGGCCCCTCCTGAGCGTGGACGGTCAGAGGCGGTACGGCTTCGCGCGCCTGCGCAGGAACCAGGCCGTCGCGATGACGCCGACTCCGACCAGGCCCCCGCCCGCCGCCAGGGTGAGGGGGCCGTAGTCCTTGGTGGCCCCGCCGAGGCCGCCCATGACGCCGCGTGTGGGCGAGGCCGTGGCGGTGACCGTGGGGGTCGTGGACTTGGACACGATCACGGACTGGGTGCCCGCGGGTGTGCTGGCGTTCTGGCACATGACGATGACGGTGTAGGTGCCCGGGGTGACGTTGGTCCAGGCGGTGGACTGGCTGACGGTCGTGCCCGCCAGGGTCGCCTTGCGGCCCTCGGCGAAGCTCCCCTGGCTGCTGGTGAGGAGTGAGCCGGTGCCCCAGACGCCGGTGGTGCGGTTCTGGGAGCACGCGCTGGTCGTGACCGAGACCGTGGTCCCGGTCGTGCTCACGGAGATCCCCGACGCCGCGCCGGCGGTTCCGGCGGTCAGGGCGAGGGGAAGAGCGGCGGCGGCTGTCACGGTCAGGCCGGAGCGGAGTAGTAGCTGAAAAGTGCGCATGGGACTGCCCTCCGGCGGCACGGTTGGCGGAACATCCCTTGCGCCGCCGGGATCGGGAAACGGCCGTGCTGCCTCCAAGGAAGCCAACGCGTCCCCGGCCCGTCCCGCATGCGGACGGCGACCGGGCAGGTGACGGATTCCTTCGTCCGGCTCAGGGATGATGCGCTGTCAGGGTCGCGGGCCGGTCCGCGCGGGCTCACCAGGTGGGTGCCGCGCGGAGCAGCCGCTCCCGTACGAGCGTGACGTGCGGGTCGTCCGGAGAGCCGGGGCGCCGGCTGAGATACGAGGTGTTGATCGGTGGGTCCTCAGGCGCCGGCAGCGGCACCAGCGCGCCGGACGCCGGCTCGGCCAGGCGGAGGTAGCGGGGGAGTACGGTGATCCCGGCTCCGGCCACGACCGCCGCCGGCACCCCGCGCAGATCGGGCACCGTGATCGCGGCCTGCCCGCCGAGCCGGGTACCGAAGGCGTGCCGCCGGTTGCTGCGGGCGATTGGCAGATCCTCCGCGTACGACACCAGGGGCACCCCGTGCAGCTCCGGGCCCCTCGCCCGCGACCCGCCGGGCCCCGACATGGGCAGCCCACGCGGGCACGAACTCCTCGTCCGCCAACGGCTCCCACGTCGACGTCCGCCCGCGCGGCCGGGCAGTGGCGATCACCATCACCAGTCGAAACGGCCGCCCCGCAGCCCGTCGAGGAGATCGCCCGTCAACCCCGGACTCACCCGCAGCCGTACACCCTCCCCGGTCAGCGGTGCCAGGGCGGGCAGCAACCGGGTGCACAGCAGCTCCGCCGAGCCCGCCACATGCGCCGGCTCCGGAGACTGGTCCGGCCGAGGGCACCCCGATCCGCTACGACGGCCAGCGCGTCCCGGGGCCGCCGAGACCTGCGCGGCCAACTGGTGCGCGACCGAGGTCGGCACGACCCCGCGCGGCCGCCGCTCGAAGAGCTCCCGCCCCAACTGCCCTTCCAGCGACCGGATTTGTATGGTCGCCGTCGACTGCGACAGCCCGGGCAGCCGCCCCGCCGCGGTGAAGCCGACTCCTACGGTTCACCTATGGCCCGGTATCGCCCGTCGTGACCGTCCGCTCCGCCGAGAACCCGCCCCACGTACCGTCCGGCAACCGCGCCCTGAGCCGTACACGATGGCTGTCCCCGGCATCCCTGCCCACGTAGAAGCTGTACTTCGCATGCTCGCGCGGCGCCGTCCCGCCCCAGACCAGCGAGGTGGCCGGCTGTCCGTCGAGGTGGATCTGGTACTCCGTGACCACCCCGTCCGTGCGCGGCGGTACCCAGGACAGGTCGATGTAGTACGCCCCGTCGTCGCCCCGGTGCGTGGTCGCGCGGAAGTCCGTGGGGGCGGTGCCGCTCCCGTCGTCGCTGCCCGGCGCGGTGGTGAGCGGGACGGCCGTGCTCGCGGGCGAGAGGTTGTCGGCGGCGTCCCGGGCCCGCACGGTGAAGGAGTAGCGCGTGCTCGGCCGCAGCCCCGTGACCACGGTCGCGGTCTGGGCTCCGCCCACACTGTGGATCTTCGCCCCGCCCTGATAGATGTCGTACGACACCACACCCCGGTCGTCCGTCGAGCCGCCCCAGGACAACTGGACCGCCCGGCTGCCGACTGCCCGGCCCCGCGGTGTGCTCGGACGGGTGGGCGCCGACCGGTCGGCCGCGACGGCGACCGGTGTCCTCGCTTGGACCGCCCGGCTGCGCGGTCCCAGGCGGCCGTCGGTGTCCCGGGCCCGCACGGTGAAGGAGTACAGGGTGGCGGGCCGGAGCCTGGTGACATCCACCATGTGCTCGGAGCCCGTCACTTCCTTCACCTTTGTGGTGCCCCGATATATCTCGTAGGTGTCGATGCCAGGGTTCGCGGTCACCGCGTCCCACATGACGTGCACGCTGGTCGCGCTCCCCGCCGCGGCCGTGACGCCGGCCGGGGCGCCGGGGGCGTGGCCGTCCCCCTCGTCACTCGTGCCGCAGGAGGCGAGCAGCAGGAGCGTGGCGCACACCAGTGCCGTACGGGGGAGAGCGAGGGCGGCACGGACGCGTCGCACGATTCTGCCTCCCCGGCATTACGCGGGCACCCCACGACGGAAAAGGTCCGGACCAATATGACCCGGGTGGTGCTACCGCATCAAGAGGGGCGCCCTTGCCGATCGGCCACGAGAGTTACGTATGCTGAAGTCCTCGCGGCTGAACTCGCCCCTGGGAGTGGGTAGTTCATGCCGGTGGCGCGGACCGCTGTCGTCGCTGATCCCGCGCCGGCGCGGGCGGCCGGGTGGCCGGAGCCGATACGGGCTCAGGTCCCCGGCCCCCGTCGGGAGTTCGGGCGTGCGCCGTCCGGCCCCCTACCGGTGGCCGCCCGGTCGGACCGGTACCAGGGTGGGCTGAGTGTCTGTCAGATCCCCCAGGAGAGGGTCCTCTATCGTGCGTGTCCAGTCGCTGACGCTGGCCGCGGCCGGCGCCGCCCTGCTCGCCCCGGCCACGCCGCCCGCCGCTCCCGTCGCACTCGTCCGGCCCCTGGCAGGGCCTGCGGCGCTGCGCGAGGGCGACGTCCGCGCCGCCGACCTGCTGGCCAAGGTGCGTGACTGCACCCCCGTCTCGCGCGGCCGGTACCGCAGCGACGACGGGGAGCGCGCGACGATCCCGGTCTGCGGCACCAAGGAGGCCGTCTACTGGAAGGCCGACCTGGACATCGATTGCGACGGCCAGGCCGGCGCCCGCTGCAACGCGCGCACCGACCCGCTCTTCTCCTCCATGACGGCGTACCAGCAGTCCGACGGCCGTTATCTGAACGCCGAACGGCTCCCGTACATCGTGGTCCCCGCCGCGAGCGCCCTCTGGAACCACCGGGACCACGGCGTCGGCGGCGGCTCGGTCGCCGCCGTCGTCTACCGGGACCGGGTGCAGTACGCCGTCGTAGGAGACGTCGGCCCGCACGACATCATCGGCGAGGCGTCGTACGCCACGGCCAAGGGTCTGGGCATCCGTACCGACCCGCGCGGCGGCGGCACGGACACCGGAGTCACCTACATCGTGTTCAAGGACTCGCAGGTCAAGCCCATTGAGGACCACGCGGCGGCCGTGGAGACGGGGCAGCGGATGGCGCGGCTCTTCGTGGGCACCGACTGAACCCTTCGACTGAGTCCTCCGGGGCCGTAGCGGTCAGACCGCCGACCAGCCGTCGTCGACCGGCAGGATCACGCCGTTGATGTTGCTGGCCGCGTCCGAGGCGAGGAACACGATCGCGGCGGCCTGCTCCTCGGGCTGGGCCAGGCCCCCGACGTTGACGAAGTGCGGGCCGAGTGCCGCCGGGCCGTGGGCGGTGCGGTCGGCCTCCACGGAGATGTTGGTCGCCGTCGCGCCCGGGGCGATGGCGTTCGCGCGGATGCCCTGCTTGCGGTACATCACGGCGAGGTTCTTCGTCAGGCCCACCACCCCGTGCTTCGAGGCCGTGTACGCGGCGCCCGCCGCGCTGCCCCGCAGACCCGCCTCGGAGGCGGTGTTCACGATCGCGCCCCGGCCCACCGCCAGCATGTGCGGCAGTACGGCCCGGGTGAGCAGGAAGGGCGCGGTCAGGTTGACCCGGATGACCCGCTCCCACTCCGCGTCCTCCACGTCCGCCAGCGCCGACATACGGTCCATGATCCCGGCGTTGTTCACCAGGACGTCGACCCCGCCGAACCGCTCCACGGCGGTCGCGGCCACCTCGTCCACGACCGCCTGCTCGCTCAGGTCGCCCGCGACCGCGACGGCGGTACCGCCCGCCTGCTCGATCTCCTTGACGACCGCCCCGGCGCCGTCGGAGTTCAGGTCGGCGACCACGACCTTGGCACCTTCCGCCGCGAAGGCCAGGGCGGCGGCGCGTCCGATGCCCGAGCCCGCTCCGGTGACGATGACGCTGCGTCCGTCGAGTCCAGTGGCCATGAGGTGCTCCTGTCCGTAGTACGAGGGCTCTGCGCTGCCCGAGGTCCTCTCACCATACGACTTAATGTCGTGGAGTGACATAAAGTCGTGAGGGAGCCACGAGGGAGTCGTGAGGGAGAATTCCGGGAGGTCACGACCGCAGCCGGAGGCGAACTGATGACCGCACCCAGCGGACGCACGGGACGACCGCCTCTCACCGAGGCACGCAAGGCCGAGATCCGCCTGGAGATCGCCCGGGCCGCGGTGGAACTGTTCGTCGCCCAAGGCGTAGCGGCGACCACCGGCGAACAGATCGGCCAGGCGGTCGGCGTCTCCGCACGCACCGTGTGGCGTTACTTCCCGAGCAAGGAGAGCTGCGTACGACCGCTCTTCTCCGCCGGTATCGACGTGATCGCCGCCGGCCTGCGGGAGTGGCGCCCCGGCCACCCCCTCGCGGAACTCTTCGACCCGGCCCTCGCGACCGGCCTCCTCGCCGCCACCGGCCCCGACGGCGCCACCGGCAGCGCCCTGGTACGCCTCACCCGCACGGAACCGGGCCTGCGCGCGATCTGGCTCCAGACCTACGACGAGGCGGAACCGGTGTTCGCCGGAGCCCTGGCCGACCGAGCGGGTCTACCGGCCGACGACCTGCGCCCCATGATCCAGGCGGCGATGCTCAACGCGGCGTTGCGCGCGGCGGTGGAGCGGTTCGCCTGGAGCGTGAGCGAGTCCGGGACGGAGGCGGCGACGGATGCGGGTGTGGGTGAGTCGGTGGGGGAGGCCGAGGTGGCGGAGACGCTGCGCTCGGCGCTGGCGATCGCGGCGGAAGGGGTTTCTTAGGTTCCGGAGGGGGAGTACGCCTTGGGGCTGGGCTGGGCTGGGCTGGGGCGGGCGCGAGTGCGTCCGGGGTATCGGGGTGCTCGGTCGGGCGGCGTCGGCGGGTGGAGCGCAGCCGGGTGGCTTGGCTGGGGGCTCGATCCGGCGGCTTGGCTCGGAGGCTTGGTTTGGAGGCTCGGGCTGGTGGGTTTCGCCCGGGCGGGCGGCCCAAGGCTTCGCCGCCTGCCGCCTGCCGCCTGCCTGCCGCCCGCCTGCCGCCTGCCGCCTGCCGGACGGCTCCCTCCTCGCGCCGCACGCCGTATGCCGTCCGCTCCCGCCGTCCGCTACGGCCCCCGCCTCACACCCTCCGCTACGACCCCGCCTCACACCTTCCGATAGGTGTACGCCTCCGCAGCCGCCGCCTCCACCGCGTCCAGGTCCGCTCCTGTCGACGCCGTGACGACCGCGGCCACCGCGCCCTCGACGAACGGGGCGTCCACCAGCCGGGTGTCGGCCGGGAGTTCGTCGCCTTCGGCGAGCAGGGCCTTCACGGTGAGTACGGCGCTGCCCAGATCGGTGAGGACGGCGACCCCGGCGCCGCGGTCGACGGACGCGGCCGCCGCGGCGATGAGTTCGGAACTGGTGCCGAGCCCGCCGCCCTCGGTGCCACCGGCGGCAGCAAGCGGTACCGAGGCGCCCGAGCCGGACAGCCCCCGTGCCAAGTCGGCCACGGAGGCGGCGACTTCAGCGCTGTGCGACACCAGCACGATCCCCACGAGCTTCGCGTCACTCACGTCATTCGCATCACTCACCGGTCGCCTCCGCGGCTTCCTGGAGCGCGGCGATCAGCAGCGACGAGGAGGTGGCGCCCGGGTCCTGGTGCCCGATGCTCCGTTCCCCGAGATAGCTCGCCCGACCCTTGTGGGCCTGCAGGGGCGTGGTGGCCACGGCGCCCTCCTCGGCGGCGGCCCGAGCTGCGGCGAAGCCATTCGGTAGCGCGTCGACCGCCGGGACGAGAGCGTCGATCATGGTCTTGTCACCGGGTGCGGCACCGCCGAGGGTCATGACCGCGTCGACTCCGGTACGCAGCGCGAGGGCGAACTCCTCCTCGCTCACCTCGGCGGCGTCCCCGAGCGCCTTGCCGGTACGGCGCAGCAGCGTGCCGTAGAGCGGCCCCGACGCGCCGCCGACCGTCGAGATGAGCGTCCGCCCGGTGAGCGTGAGGACGGCGCCTGGAGTGTCCGGCGCCTCCTTCTCCAGGGTGGCCGTCACGGCGGTGAACCCGCGTTGCAGGTTCGCGCCGTGGTCGGCGTCGCCGATGGGTGAGTCGAGGTCGGTGAGCCGTCCCGCCTCGCGGGCGACGGAGGCGGCGGTCGCCGTCATCCAACGGCGGAAGAAGTCGGCGTCGAGCACTGGATCTCCTTGCGTGGTGGGCGAGTTGACCGGTAGGCGCCGCCGGGTCACATGCCCCAGCGCAGCCCCGGCGTCTTCACCGGCGCGTCCCACAGCCGCAGCAGTTCCTCGTCGATCTGGCACAGGGTGACCGAGGCACCCGCCATGTCGAGGGACGTGACGTAGTTGCCGACCAGTGTGCGGGCGACGGCGATCCCGCGCTCGGCGAGCACGCGGTGGACCTCGGCGTTGAAGCCGTAGAGCTCAAGGAGCGGGGTCGCGCCCATGCCGTTGACCAGGACCAGGACCGGGTTGCGCGGCGACATGTCCTCCAGGATCGCGTGGACGGAGAAGTCGGCGATCTCACCGGATGTCATCATCGCCCGCCGCTCCCGGCCCGGCTCGCCGTGGATTCCGACCCCCAACTCCAGCTCGCCCGGCGGCAGATCGAAGGTGGGGCTGCCCTTGGCCGGGGTGGTGCAGGCGCTGAGCGCGACACCGAAACTGCGCGAGTTCTCATTGACCTGCCGGGCGACGGCCGCCACCCGGTCCAACGGCTGCCCCTCGGCCGCTGCGGCACCGGCGATCTTCTCCACGAACAGCGTCGCGCCGGTGCCGCGCCGCCCCGCGGTGTAGAGGCTGTCGGTGACGGCCACATCGTCGTTGACCAGCACCTTGGCGGTCTGGATGCCCTCGTCCTCGGCGAGCTCGGCCGCCATGTCGAAGTTGAGCACGTCTCCCGTGTAGTTCTTCACGATGAACAGCACCCCGGCGCCACTGTCCACAGCGGCCGCGGCCCGCACCATCTGATCGGGTACCGGCGACGTGAACACCTCACCAGGACAGGCCGCCGACAACATTCCCGGCCCGACAAACCCACCATGCAACGGCTCATGACCCGACCCCCCACCGGAAACCAGCCCCACCTGCCCCGCCACGGGAGCGTCCCGCCGCACGATCACCCGGTTCTCGACGTCCACGGTCAACTCGGGGTGAGCGGCCGCCATGCCTCGCAGCGCGTCCGTGACCACGGTCTCGGCGACGTTGATCAACATCTTCATCGGTACCTCCTGGCAACGCTAGTAGATGCGCCTCTGACCTGCACATTTGCTGGCCAGAGAGGGGTTGTATCGGTCATCGATCTTGGCGGTTCATGGCGGTCGGAAGCGGGTTCTGGCGGGGCTGATGCTGACTCAATGCTGACTTTGATGACGGGTTGTCGGGTCTCTGGGGTTGTCGGTCGAGGGTGGGCGGGAGGGCCTCTGTGGAAAGTATCGGCCTTGCAGCAGTGAAGGTCACGGGCTCGGACGCTCACGGGTGCGCCGGGCCGCCTGGGACTGTTCTGCTGGTTGAGCCGCTTGACGGGCTACGAGAGGGGTGGTGCGTGGCGACTCGGTGCTATTTCGCTGATGAAGCACCAAAGATTGCCCGCATGAAGCTGGCCATGTGTGTGCCAGCAAGTTCTTGGTCTGCTGGTGGTACATGGGCCATACGTCGTTGACCAGCGCAAATCGCGCTTACCCGAGCTCAGGACCCGGCAGGGAGACGGGGGATTCGACCTCCCCGTGTGCCGATGGGGCGGAGTAGACGGTAGACGTGGCACCGGTCGGGACGTTCGCGGTCGGTTCGGGGCAACTCGCAGAAGCAGGCCAGGCCGGAACTACGGTCGGCCCCGAGTGAACGGCAGTGTGTGCTACACGACTGCTCTCACCGGATCACTCCGCACGCGCGGAGTCGACGTTCGAGTTCATCGTCGGTGTCCTCTCGGGGGAGGAACACCTCCGCGTGCGCGGAGGTGACCCGCCAAGGTGGCTGACACCCTGCGCTGGTCCTGCTCGGCACGGCGGAGTACGAACGCCGCCGTCATGGACCTCAAGCGGTACCTGGCCGGGGCCCGATCCTTTCGCTCGACGGCTGGCCAGAGGGCGGCTGACTCTCAGTCTGGATGGCGCGCGATCCAGCCGGCCCGACGTGCTCTCCATCGGCCGGCGGCCGACCAGCGTGGAGCAACCGCACGCGCCTGTTACCGAGCCAGGCGCATACCTGGTCAACGCTCCGCCAGGTCGGCCTTCCCGGATCGTTCCGGGCGGCAAACGTGCAGATCACAGCTTTAGAGGCCCGGAGTGCTCCGGGGCTCTCTCTTTACCCGTGCCGAGTGTGTGCTGGCCTGGGGGCACCTGAGATCACCTCGGGAAACCCGTCCCGTGCGCAGGTGGCCCCGGTTTGTCGCGGGGAGGCGGTGGTGCCGGGGCCGCAGGGGACGACGTCAGGCTTTGCCCTGGAGGCGCCAGATCTGGTTCTTCTTGGTGCTCAGCGCACTCGCAGCGTCGCAGGTCCACTGGTGGATCAGGGCCCGTGGCGCGGTGGAGACGTCGGAGACGTCGACGCACTTGCCGCTGTGGACGGCGACCAGTTGGTAGTCCTGGCTGTTGCCGAGCGCGGTGACAGGGTTGAGGGTGAACATCTGGTTGGTGCCGCCGTTGCAGGTGTACTGGTCGACGGCCGCGCCGTCGGCCGTGGAGGCGCCGGCCACGTCCAGGCACTTGCCGCTGAGCTCGTTGACCACGGTGTAGGTGTTGGTCCGGCCGGAGACCGGCTTGAGGTCGAGCATCTGCTGGTAGCCGCCCTCGCAGGAGTACTGCTGGTACTGGGTGCCGTTGGCGGTGCTGAGGGCGGTGTCGTCCAGGCACTGGCCGCTGTTCTCGCTCACGGCGACCGTGGACATCGTGGTGTTGGACGGCGGAAGGAGGGTGACGGTGTAGCCGTCCTTGGCGTTGCTGAACGGAACGCTCACCGAGGCGGCGTTGCCGCTGACCGTGAGGGTGGTGTCGGAGACGGTCGTCGGCCCGGTGACGGCCGCGCCGCTGTTGTACGGGACGCGCTGGACGACCGCGCGAACCTGGCTGTTCTCCACGACCGAGGTGGTGTTCAGGCCGGTGAGGTTGACGGTGACCGTGCCCGTGTTGCCGCTGCTGCCGAGCAGCACCTTGGCGTTCTTGGCGGTGTTGTCCTTGGTGGCCAGGCCGTCGGTGCCGCTGCCCGGGATCAGGTTGACGATGTTGCCGCTCTGGGAGCCGTAGTAGCGGTACATGAACCACTCGCCGAGCGGCAGGTACTGGCCGGCGCTGTTCTTGGTGAGCAGGTTGGCCTCGTCGTCGTGCAGGTTGGTGCCGGAGGCCCAGTTGCCGCGCAGGCCGTCGGCGCCGGCCCGCTCGAGGCGGCCGATGAACCAGGCGCCGCCGCCGGGGGACTGCATGGAAAGGGTGGCGTACTCGTTGATCTGGTACGGCCGGGTGTTGGTCAACCCGGCGGCGGAGAGGGTGGAGTTGGCGCGGCCCACGTCGGTCACCGGGTCACCGGGTTCGTCGTGCCAGCTGTAGATGTCCGGGGCGACGTTGTTCGCCTTGATGTAGGTCAGGTACGTCGTCCACCAACTGTTGGAGGAGCTGGGCTGGCCCGCGATGCTGGGGCCGACGATCAGCTGGGAGGGGAAGGCGGCGCGTACCTTGGCGTAGAACCGGGACCACATCTGCAGGTACTGGCTCTGCGAGGCGCCCCAGAAGTTGCTGCCGTCGGGTTCGTTCCACAGGTCCCACTCGACGGTCATGTTGTTGGCCTTGACGTCGCTGACGAGCTGGGCGACGAAGGCGTCGAACTGCGTCCAGTCACCATTGTCGCCGGGCCAGCCTTGGCTCGTCGTGCCGTCGGCACCCCACAGGTCGTGGGGGAGCAGCACGAAGGTGCCGCCGAGGGCGGCCGTGCGCTTGTACTGGGCGAGCGTGGAGTTCCAGCGGGTCTGGTAGTCGGCGAGGCTGGTGGCGTAGCCGCCGCTGTTGAGCTGGGCGCCGCCGGCCCGCATGAAGTGCCACTTGATGTCCTTGAAGAAGTGGTCCTGCGGCAGCGAACCGTCCGGCGTCATCCCGTAGATCATGCCGGAGGCGTGGTAGGTCGGGGCGCCCCCGGCCGTCGCGAAGTCCACGGTGACGCTGGTGTCGGCGGCGTGCGAGGCGGTGGCGGGCAGCAGACTCGCCGCGAGCGCTGTCAGGAGAACGGTGCATCTGAACAACAGGCGTGGTGAACGGGTGCGCATGTGCGGCTCTCCAAGGGGTTGGGGTGTCAGGACTGCTTCTGCGCGAGGGAGGGGAGAAGGAGATGCGGTCGATGACCGCTGAGTACGGCAACCGCTGGTCGTACTGGTGGTGGGTGTCACCGTTGAAGTCGGGCAGCTCCTGTGCGGTGAAGGTGGGCCGGTGGTGCCCTTCTCCAGGGCGACGGGGACGGTCGGTTCCCAGAGGTTGTCGAAGTGGACGGTCGTCGGGAACAGCACTCGGCGGGTCGACCCGCCATTGACCGAGAGGTCGGCGTGGCGGGCGACCGGATCGGGGCTGTAGCGGGTGGCGGGCTCCCGTTCGCCGTTGGAGTGGCGGATGGTGATCGCGTGCCGACCTGCGTGCTGCGCGACGACGTAGACGGACAGGGCGTTCGCCGTGCCGTCGCCGATGTCGGTGACCGTCTCGCCGCCCGAGGTGAAGGCGTGGGCGTCGGTCACCTGGGCGGCGCCGGTAAGGGTGCCGTCCTCCGCCTGGTCACCTTGGTCGTCAGGGCGCCCGTGGGTGGGGCGACGCGCAGCCGGTCGCGGAGCAGTGCTCGGGACATGCCGGTGATCTTGTTGATCCCGCCGGAGAGGAACATCCGGACCCGGTCGGTGCCCGTCCTGTCGTCCTCGACCTGGGCATGTAGAGCTCCTTGTCGTTCAGGAACAGGCTCGGCCGACCGCCGCCCAAGTGGTCGACGGACACGGTCGATTCACCGTCGGTGCGGGAGCAGACCCGGAAGGTCGCGGAGCCGCCCTTGGCCAGTGGTACGGCGCCGACTCCCGTCGTTCTTGTCCGTCGCACTGAGGTCTCCATGGATCCGTACTGCTCGTACGTTGAGGAGAGAGATCGAACCGGTTCGACGTAGCCGTACCGCTGGGTCGCAGGTCGGTTTGGCTGGTGCTGGTCTTTCGGTTCCGCGTTCAAGTGCCGTCCAGATGCCCCTTGTTGACAGCTGGAGCGTGTACTGGTCGAACCGGTTCGCAGGAAGCTAGCACTCCGGAAACCGACCAGCAATACTCGTGACACAAGGGGCTGTGTCCGTTCATGAGAGGTGCCGGCCCGGTTACGAGAAGTGTTGTGCGGGGTGTTGACACCCATCCCGGCGATTCCTACCGTCGGTTCACGCGAACCGGTTCGACAACCGGATCTCGCTCTCTTCGTCGCCCAGCCCTCACGCGTCCGGCAACCTGTGTCTCTCCCTGAGCAGCGAACCGGTTCGAGCAAGGAGTTCCCGTGAACATCGGTGAGATCGCCCGGCGGGCCGGTGTCTCGCGGAGCACCGTGTCCTACGCGCTGAGCGGCAAGCGTCCGGTGTCGGACGACACCCGGCACAAGATCCAGCGGGTCATCGACGAACTGGGCTACCGGCCCAACGCGAGTGCGCGCGCCTTGGCCAACGGTCGGACCAGCACGATCGGTCTGGTCTTCCCGCCGGCCGGGAACCACTACACCGGGATGCAGCTCGACTTCATCGGCAGCGTGGTGGAGGCCGCCGCGGCCCACGACTACGACGTGCTGCTGTCACCCAGTGGCGTCGACAGTGACCGCTCGTTCCAGCGGATGCTGGGGGAGCGGCGGGTCGACGGCGCGATCCTGATGGAGATCAGACTGGAGGACGACCGGGTCGATCACCTGGCCGCCCTCGGCTTCCCCTCCGTCGCCATCGGCCGGACCGCGCATCCCGAAGGCACCTGGTGGGTCGGCCTGGACCACACCGCGCTGGCAGGGGCGTGCGTGCATCACCTCGCGGACCTCGGCCATCGCAGGGTCGCCTTCGTCAACCGCCCCGAGCAGTTGCTGCGGGCCGGATACGAGTCGGCCCACCACGGCCTTGACGGCTTCACCAAGGCCGCGGCCGAGCGCGGGCTGGCCGTGCGCACGTACTGCTGCGGGGACGATGCCGCATCGGGCCAGGCATGCCTGGAACAGATTCTGCGGGACGAGCCTGCCACCACGGCGCTCGTCACCCTCAACGAGGCCGCGCTGGGCGGAATTTACCGCGGCCTGTCCGTGGCGGGCCGCCATGTGCCGCGCGATTTCTCCGTCACCGGGGTCGTGGCCGGCCGGTGGGCGGAGACGGTGACCCCGCAGCTCACCGCGGCGGACGTACCGGCGGAGCAGATGGGACGCCTCGCCGTCGAGTTGCTCGTCGAACGGCTCGACCAGCCCGGCGCGGCTGCGCGGCACCACCTGCTCGCACCGCCGATCTCACTGCGGGCCAGCACCGGACCCGCCGGCGGCACACCCTCCGCCCAAGCCCCGGGCTCCGGCGTCGATCCGCACTCCTGATCCCCGTCCCGTCCCCCCGTCTCCAGTCGATATCACCGGCACTCCGCCCCCTCACCGCTCGGCGTGCTCGCCTCCCCCCGTCACCCCTTTCCGCGGCACCGCTGTGCCCAGAACCGAGGAACCCGCCATGCACAGATCCTCCAGGCGCCGCCTCACCGCGGTGGCTCTGTCGACCGTCGTCGCTGCCGCCGGCACCGCCTGCTCCTCCGGCTCTGACAGCAGCAGCACCAAGGACGCGGCCGGCGGCACGTACACCATCTGGGACCCCTACCCGCAGTTCGCCAAGAACTCGGCCTGGTCGAAGCTGCTCGACGGCTGCGGCACCAAGGCCGGGGTGAAGATCAAGCGGACCGCCTTCGACACCAGCGACCTCGCCAACAAGGCGCTGCTGGCGGCCCAGCAGGACAACTCCCCGGATGTCCTCATCGTCGACAACCCGGTGGTGTCGACCCTGGCGGAGGCCGGCGTGCTCACCACGACGGCCGACAACAAGGTGGACACTTCCAAGGTGGATGCCAACCTGCTGGCGGCCGGCCAGTCGGGCGGGAAGACCTACGGCATCCCGATCGGCGCCAACACCCTTGCCCTCTACTACAACAAGAAGATCCTGAAGGAAGCCGGGGTGGACATCGCCTCGGTCAAGGACTGGCCGTCGCTCACGGCGGCGCTGGAGAAGGCGAAGAAGGCGGGCAAGAAGGGCATCACCTTCTCCGCGATCGGCACGGAGGAAGGCAGCTTCCAGTTCCTGCCGTGGTTCTGGGGCGCGGGCGCGAAGCTCACCCAACTCGACTCGTCCCAGGGCGAGTCGGCGCTGTCCCTGTGGAAGGACTGGCTGAAGCGGGGATACGCGCCCAACTCGGTGCTCAACAACACCCAGACCACCAGCTGGCAGGAGTTCGCCACCGGGGACTACACCTTCGCCGAGAACGGCACCTGGCAGCTCGCCAATGCCGAGAAGGCCGGGTTCGACTACGGCGTGCTCCCGATCCCCGGTGCCTCCGGCGGCAACGCCGCGGCCCCCACCGGCGGCGAGTTCGTCACCGTCCCCGTCCAGGGCGACACCGGCCGGTACGCCACCGCGCGCAAGCTGGTCTCCTGCCTGACCAGCACCGACAACCTCTACGCCACCGACACCACCCTGTCCTACGTGGCCCCCACCGGCGCGGTGCAGGACAAGCAGGTGGCGTCGAACGCGAAGTTGAAGCCGTGGGTCTCTGCGGTCAAGGCAGCCAAGGGACGCACCAGTGACGACCTCGGCATCAAGTACCCGAAGATCTCGGAGCAGCTGTGGAAGGCGGTCCAGTCGGCCCTGAGCGGGGCCCAGTCACCGAAGGACGCGCTCACCGCGGCCCAGAACGCCGTCAAGTAACCGGAGGGCAAGGGTCGTTGATGAACCGTACGACACACCCGCCGGACCGCCGCCCCGTGCTCGGCCGGGAAGGCGCGGCCACCGCCGTCCCGTCCCCGGCCCGCGCGGCGCCACGGCGGCGCCGTCGCCCCTCGCAGCAGTGGGCCGCCTGGGGATTCCTCACCCCGGTGACCCTCTACCTCGTCCTCTTCTACGCCTATCCCCTCTACCGCAACATCGACCTCAGCCTGCGCAACTACACGGTCCGCTCCTTCGTCCAGGGCAACGCGCCCTTCACCGGCCTGGCCAACTACCGCACCGTCTTCGACGATCCGACCTTCGCTCCCGCCCTGCTGCACACCGTGGTCTTCACCGCCGTGTGCCTGTTCTTCCAGTACGCCATCGGGCTGGCCCTGGCGGTCTTCTTCAACCAGAACTTCCGGCTCTCCGCGACCCTGCGCGCCCTGTTCCTCGTACCCTGGCTGCTGCCGCTGATCGTGTCGGCCTCCACCTGGTCGTGGATGCTCAACAGCGACTCGGGTGTGGTCAACACCGCCCTGCACGCCGTCGGCATCGCCCCGGTGAACTGGCTGACCTCGCCGACCTGGTCGCTGGCCTCGGTGATCATCGCCAACATCTGGATCGGCGTCCCCTTCAATCTGGTCGTGCTTTACAGCGGCCTGCAGTCCATCCCCGCGAGCCTGTGCGAGGCGGCCGCTCTGGACGGAGCCGGCGCCTGGCGGCGTTTTTGGAGCATCACCTTCCCGCTGCTGCGCCCGGTGTCCGCGATCACCCTGCTGCTGGGCCTGGTCTACACGCTCAAGGTCTTCGACATCATCTGGATCATGACCAAGGGCGGCCCGGCCGACTCGTCCACCACCTTCGCCACCTGGTCCTACCAGCTCGGCTTCGGCAACCTCCTGCCCGCCTTCGGTCCGGGAGCGGCCGTCGGCAACCTGCTGGTGGTCGCCGCCCTGGTCTTCGGCCTGGTGTACCTGAGGGTCCAGCGAAAGCAGTACGCCTCATGACGACCATCGCGACCGCACTCCGTCCGCGCCGGGCCCGTCGGACCACCTGGTGGAAGACCGCCATCGGTGTCGCCCTCACCGGGCTGATGCTCTTCCCGGTCTACTGGATGCTCAACGTGTCCTTCACCCGCGACCAGGACATGCGCAAGAGCCCGCCCGACCTGTTCCCCGTGCATGGCACGCTGGCGGGCTACCGGGCCGTCCTGGACGACCAGTTGCCCTACCTCGGCACCAGCCTCGTCATCGGCCTGGGCACGGTCGCGGTGACGGTGGCGCTGGCCGCACCGGCCGGCTACGCCCTGGCCAAACTCCGCCCACGCGGCGGCGGCGTGCTCAGCTTCCTCTTCCTGGTCGCGCAGATGATCCCCGGCATCATCATGGCGATGGGCTTCTACGCCATCTACCTCAGCCTCGGCCTGCTCCAGTCGGTGCCGGGCCTGATCGTCGCCGACTCCACGCTGGCCGTCCCCTTCGCCGTCCTCGTCTTCACCGCGTTCATGTCCGGCATCCCCGGCGAACTCCTCCAGGCCGCACAGGTGGACGGCGCCGGCCCGATGCGCGCCTTCCGGTCGATCGTGCTGCCCATGAGCCGCAACGCCGTCGTCACGGTGTCGCTGTTCGCGTTCCTGTGGTCCTGGTCCGACTTCGTCTTCGCCAGCACCCTCGCCAACGGCGGCGCGCACGAGCCGATCACCCTCGGCATCTACCACTACATCGGCAACAACAACCAGGAGTGGAACGCCATCATGGCGACCGCCGTCGTGGCCTCGCTGCCCGCCACGGGCATCCTCGTCCTCGCCCAGCGCTACGTCGCCGCCGGCGTGAGCGCCGGCGCCGTCAAGGACTGACTGCGCCACCGAGTCGTGTTTCCCAGCCGTCTGCCCACGTGCCGATCACTCCTGCTCCAGAAACGAGTCACGCTGCATGATCGCCGCCCCGTCCGGTCTGGCCTTCTCCGTCCACGACATCCCGTTCAGCACCCGCGGATCATGGTTCGGTGTCTCGCCCGTGGTGGCGGAGAAGATCATCGCCGACGACCTCCACCTCGTCTCGCACCAGAACGGCATGCACGCCGTGCTGCGCCTCGTCCCGCTCGACACGACCACCGGCGACCGCGCCGCCACCGGGCCGCACGCGACGCCGAGCCTGCTCAGCTGGACCGGCGCCGAAGGCCGCATCGACCTGGCCTATGAGTCGCCGGACACCGTACGCCTGCGCGGTGACGGACTGGGCCTGCACATCGGCGCGGCGGCGACCGCGCTGACCCCCTTCAGCGGCACCTACTTCTACCCCGAACCCGTCACGGGAGCCTATGTGTTCACCTCGTACGAGACCGGGCGGCGCTACCGCGTCACCGTGCTGTCCGGGACCGTGACCGAGGCGTCCGGCACGCAGACGCTGGGCAGCGCCGCGCGAGGTGTCACGATCGGCGCCGAGGCCGGCGCGGTCTGGGAGGCCGCGATCGAGGAGTACGAGACCGCGCGCCTCCCGTACACCTCCTCGGCATCCTTCGACCAGGTCATGGACGCCGCGCACAGCGCCTTCTCCTCCTTCGTCGACACCGTCGCACCTTGGCGTTCGTCCAGGACACCCGCCGCGGAACTCGCCGCCTACGTGCTGTGGTCCGCGACCGTCCGGCCGCGGGGCTTCGTCACCCGGCCCGCGGTGCTGATGTCGAAGCACTGGATGGACAAGGTGTGGAGCTGGGACCACTGCTTCAACGCCCTTGCCCTGGCGCCCGGTTCGCCCGGGCTTGCCCTGGACCAGTTCTCGCTGCCCTTCGACCACCAGGACGAGACCGGTGCGCTGCCCGACTCGGTGGCCCACTCGGAGATCCTCTACAACTTCGTCAAGCCCCCCATCCACGGCTGGGCGCTGCGCCACCTGCGCCGACGGCTGCACGAACCGCTCGGCGAGGCGGAGTTGACCGAGGTCTACGACCGGCTGGCCCGCTGGACGGAGTTCTGGCTCACCATGCGGCGCGCACCCGGGTCCGCCCTCCCGCACTACCAGCACGGCAACGACAGCGGTTGGGACAACGCCACCACCTTCGACCCCGAACGCGTGATCGTCAGCGCCGACCTGGCCGCCTTCCTCGTCCTCCAACTACGTGAACTCGCCGTACTGGCAGATGAGTTGGGACTTCCGGACGACACGCGCAGGTGGACCCGGACGGCCGACGCGACGCAGGCGGCGCTGCTCGACGAGCTGTGGACCGGCGACCGGTTCGTCGCCCGCTCGGCGCACAGCGGGGTCACGTGGACCAGTTCCAGCCTGCTCGACCTGATGCCCGTCGTGCTCGGCGAGCACCTGCCCAAGGACATCGGCGACGCGCTGGCCGACCGCATCGAGGCCCACCTCACCGCGCACGGTCTCGCCACCGAACTGCCCACCTCGCCGCACTACTCGGACGACGGCTACTGGCGCGGCCCGATCTGGGCACCGTCCACCGTCCTGATCGAGGACGGCCTGCGCCGCGCCGGCCACCACCGCCTCGCGGACGAGATCAGCGCCCGGTTCCGCGCCCTGTGCGAAACCTCCGGCTTCGCGGAGAACTTCGACGCCCTCACCGGCGTAGGCCTGCGCGACCGCGCCTACACCTGGACCGCCAGCAGCTACCTCCTCCTCGCCGAGGCCCACGAGCTGAGGCGCACGGAGCCCGCCCGGACCGCGGTCGGCTGACCCACCGTCCGGGCCGGGTCGAAGACCTCGGCGGCACCGGACACGACACCCGTGCCGTGGGCCTTTTGGACACGGCGCAGCCCGCCGACATCGCTGTCGCGGCCGGCTTCGGGACAGCAGGTCACATCCATCTCTCCCGTCTGCAAAGGAGTTCCACCATGTCCGTTCGACCGTGGATACGCCGCGCCCGGCGCGCGCTCTTGGCGGCCGGCACGACCGCCCTACTAGCCGCCGGCGTTCTCAGCGGCACGGCCACCACGTCGCAGGCCGCCACCCAGGAGCCCTGCGACATCTATGCCGGCGGCGGCACACCCTGCGTGGCGGCGCACAGCACCACCCGGGCGCTGTACGCCGCGTTCAACGGATCGCTGTACCAGGTCCGGCGCGCCTCGGACGGCACCACCAAGGACATCGGGGTCCTCAGCGCGGGCGGCTACGCCAACGCCGGCGCGCAGGACTCCTTCTGCGCCGGCACCAGCTGCGTTATCACGGTCATCTACGACCAGTCGGGCAAGGGCAACAACCTCACCCAGGCCCCCGCCGGGCAGTTCCCCGGCCCGGCATCGGGCGGCAACGACAACCTCGCGCCCGCCGCGGCGGCGCCTGTCACCGTCGCCGGTCACGAGGCGTACGGCGTGTTCGTGGGGCCCGGCACCGGATACCGCAACAATCACACCAGTGGCGTCGCCACCGGAGATGCGGCCGAGGGCATGTACGCGGTCCTCGACGGCACGCACTACAACGGCAACTGCTGCTTCGACTACGGCAACGCCGAGACCGACAACCGCAATGACGGCAACGGCACCATGGAGGCCATCTACTTCGGCAACCTCAACCTCTGGGGCTACGGCGCCGGCACCGGCCCCTGGGTGATGGCGGACATGGAGAACGGCCTGTTCTCCGGTGGGAGTGCCGGATACAACGCCAACGACCCGACGGTGAACAACCGGTTCCACACGGCGATGCTCAAGGGCCAGGCCAACCACTGGGCGATCCGTGGCGGCAACGCCCAGTCCGGCAGCCTCTCGACGTACTACGACGGCGCTCGCCCCTCCGGCTACACCACCATGAAGAAGGAGGGTGCCATCATCCTCGGCATCGGCGGTGACAACAGCAACGGGGACGCCGGCACGTTCTACGAAGGCGTCCTGACGTCCGGTTTCCCGACGGAGGCCACGGAGAACGCCGTCCAGGCCAACATCACCTCCGTCGGCTACACCGCCCCGGCCGCGTCGAACGCCCTCGCCCCCGGTTCACGGATCTCCTTGCAGGCCACCACGGCGTGCTGCACCACGGACTACATCAAGCACAACGACAGTGACAACTACACCGTGATCGCGAACGTCAGCTCCTCCTCCTCGACGACGACGAAGGCAGACGCGACCTGGATCGTCCGGGCGGGGCTTGCGAACGCCTCCTGCGTCTCGTTCGAGTCCGCGAACAAGGCCGGCAACTACCTTCGCCACTACGCCTTCCGTCTGCAGCTGAACGCGAACGACGGAACGTCGAACTTCGCACAGGACGCCACCTTCTGCCCACAGCCGGGCAACAGCGGCCAGGGCTACTCCTTTCTCTCCGTGAACTACCCCAGCAGGTATCTGCGGCACTACGCCTACAACGTCTACGCCGCGTCCAACGGCGGTTCGGACACCTTCGACACCCTCAGCTCCTTCGTCGACGACAGCAGCTGGATGGTTGCCTCTCCCTGGTCCTGACCTCGGGAGTCGAACGGAACCCGGCGGGGAGGACACGGGGGCGGACACGGTCCGGGGTGGTGTGCGGGGCGGGTATTTCTTTCCCCGGCGCCGATCCGGCACGGTGCTGACCACGTGCTGACCTGGAGGCACCTGAGATCACCCCACGACACCCGTACGAGGGAGATCACTTCTCAGTTCCAGGTCGGCATCATGGCTTCGGGGTAGCGGGCGCCGTAGCCGCCGGTGGGCAGAACTTCCTTGATGCGGGCGAGGTCCGCATCGGTGAGGCTGACCTCGGCGGCGCCGACGTTCTCGTCGAGCCGTTCGAGGTTGCGCGTGCCGGGGATGGGGACGATGTCCTCGCCCTGTGCCAGGAGCCAGGCAAGGGCGAGCTGGGCGACGCTGATTCCCTTGGTGGCCGCCAACTCGCCGAGCAGGCGGGTGGCTTCCTGGTTCTTCTCGTAGTTGCCGGGCTGGTAGCGGGCGTCCCACTGGCGCATGTCGCCATCGGGGTACTCGGCGCCGGGCTTGGCCTGTCCGGTCAGGAAGCCCCGGCCGAGCGGGGAGTAGGGCACGAAACCGATGCCGAGTTCCCGCAGGACGGGAAGGAGTGCCTCGACGTCCCGCTCGAACAGGGAGTACTCGGTCTGCAGGACGGAGACCGGCTGGACGGCGTGGGCGGCGCGGATGGTCTGCTCGCCTGCCTCGCTCAGGCCGAAGTGGCGGACCTTGCCCGCGTCGATGAGTTCCCCGACGGTGCCCGCGACCTCCTCGATCGGCACGTTCGGGTCGACGCGGTGCTGGTAGAGGACGTCGATGTGGTCGGTGCCCAGGTGGCGGAGGCTGTTGTCGGTGACCTCGCGGATGTGCTCGGGGCGGCTGTCGACGCCGCCCTCTCGGGTGCCGGTGAAGTCGAAGCCGAACTTGGTGGCGATGACGACCTCGTCACGCACCGGCGCCAGCGCCTTGCCGACGACGCGCTCGTTTGCGCCCTGCCCGTACAACTCGGCGGTGTCGAAGAACGTGACGCCCAGTTCCTGGGCCCGACGGATGGTCGCGATGCCTTCCTGTTCGTCGGAGGGACCGTAGGCAAGGGAGATGCCCATCGCGCCGTAGCCGAGGGCGGAGACGGTCAGGCCCTGTCGGCCCAGGTGTCGCTTCTGCATGTTCACACGTCTTCTTTCCGTGATCCGGGTTGCCTGCCGGGACGGGCAGGCCGGCGTCCCGCAATGTAAGAGTACTCTCACATGTGAGAGTACTCTTACATTGCGGGTGGGGGAGAATGGGCTCTGTGAGCGACACCATCGCCCGGCGCGGCTACCACCACGGCGACCTGCGCGCCCAGCTGATCCGCGACGGTCTGGCCGTCCTGGCCGAGACGGGCACGCGCGGTTTCTCGGTGGCCAAGGTCGCCGCTCGCGCGGGTGTTTCCTCCGGCGCCCCCTATCGCCACTTCCGTGACCGTGAGGCCCTGCTCGCCGCCTGCGCCGCCACCGTCGCGCACGAGCTGGCCGACCGGCTGGCCGAGTCCGCAGAGGCGGCAGGGGACGACCCCGTGGAACAATTGGCCGCCACTGCGGGCGCCTACGCCCTCTACGTCGCCCAGCACCGCGTCGGCCTCGAACTCATCTACGCCGACGACTTCCAGGACCCCCGCTACCGCGAACTCCACGAAGCGGGCCGTCACTTCATCGACGTCCTGCTCCCCCTGGCCACCGCGGCCTCCACCGCCGACACCATCCTCGGGGTGATGGAACTCCTCGAAGCCCACCTCGCTCTCGCCCATGGCTACGCCACTTTCCAGATCCAGGGAGCCTTCGGCCGGAACCGCCGCCGCCCCGGGGACCTTCCCCGTCTCGCGACCACCGCGGCCCGAGCCCTCATCACGGGCAGGAGTACAGCCGCTGCCGCAAGGGGCTGAGTGCACCCCACGCACCCGGTCAGTGTCTTGGCGCGAAGGCCGTGCGTACGCCGACGCCTTTGGCGCGGGCACGCCGTTCACGCGAGGTGCGAGTGGCATGTCGTGCTGGGTGGGCGGCCGCCGGGTCGCCACGCGGCATGCGAGCGGTTCGAACGCAGGACAGGTTCAGGCCCAGACGGGCCGGGCGGCGTAGGAGCGGGTGGTGGGGATCGCGCGGACAGCGGCCAAGGATTCTGGTCGCCAACCTGTGTGCGCTGATCCGGCAGATCGCACCTTCACGGGTTAGGTCCAGCGCGCGTGGGAGGTGCGGGTGGTAGCGCCTGTCCAACTGGTCCCCGATCCGGTCGAGTTCCAGCATTGGTCCGTAGTTCGGGATGGCGGAGGTCTCGACAGTGAAACCCACCGACGGCTCCTGCACCGACGCGCGAACGGCCCGGCCCGTACCGTCGGCGCCGATGACGAGATCGAAGCGTCGCCCGGCCGCCGTCCGGCGTACTCCGGGTGGGTACCCCGGACGACGTCTCGGGTGCCGCCGCGTTCCTGACCGGGCCCGAGGCATCCAATCGATCGTCATGTCGGACACCATCGGCGAACCCACCACAAACCTCGGGGAGTTGGGGTCGTGGTCCATGGAATGACGGAAGACGCCCGGACCTTTGGCATCGACGACGCCGGTGCCGCCGTAGGGGAGTGGCTGTGGCCTGGCGCGGGGAGGGCCTCGGTGATCACGGAGAGCTTCAGCAACATGGGGCGTGCTTGCCCGCTGCCCCGGCTTCTGCCGGCGTGGCCCGTTCCCTCGCGGGGTCAGCAGACCAGGGACCGGCTCAGTGGGCCCGAGCGCAGGTGGCGGCCCCGGGGTTCGGGGTCTGTCAGGCGGCCGGCCTCGACGACGGCGCGGCCACCCACCACGACGGTCTCCGGCCAGCCGGTGACCTGCATGCCCTCGTAGGGTGTGTAGTCCGTGGCCATGTGCAGGCCGGGGCTGCGGACCGTGCGGGTGGTCGTGGGGTCCCAGATCGCCAGGTCCGCGTCCGCGCCGGGTGCGATGACTCCCTTGCGGGGGTAGAGGCCGTTGAGCCGGGCCGGGTTGGCACACATCAACTCGACGAAGCGGCCCACCGGAAGACCGCCCTTGACCACCAACTCGCTGAAGATCACCGGCATACGGGTCTCCACGCCCGGCAGACCGTTGGGCATCGCCCGTACGTCGTGGCTCACCGACTCCTTCTGGGCCGTGTCGTAGCAGCAGTGGTCGCTGCCGATCGTCGCCACCTGGCCCATGAGCAGCCGTGAGCGCAGTCCGGCGACCGTGCCGGCGTCCCGCAACGGCGGGCAGCACACGAAGCGTTCGGGATGCGGGCCGGCGTACGCCGAGTCGTCCAGGACCAGGTGGTGGGCCACGGTCTCCGTGAACGCCCGTACTCCCCGGCCGCGGGCGCGGGCCACCAGGTCGACCGCCTCGGGTGTCGACTGGTGGACGAAGTACACCGGGGCCGACACCGACTCGGCGATGGCGAGGATCTCGGCGACCGACGCGTTCTCGGCCAACTCCGGCCGCGTACCCGCGTGATGGGACGCGCTGATCGACCCGGCCGCCTCGCCGCGCTCCTGTGTGTCCGCGATGATGTGGTCGGCCTCGCAGTGGATGACCACCATGCCACCGAGGTCCCGCAGCGTGGTCATCACGTTCAGGATGGTCTTCTCGTCGGCCATGGTCTCGCCGCGGTAGGTGGTGAACATCTTCACCGTGACGATGCCGTCGGAGGCCAGCGACCGCAGCTGTTCCGGCACGGTGTCGTCCCACTCGACCACGCACCCGTGCAGTGCGCTGTCGCACAACCCCTGTGCCGCCTTGGCGCGTTGGGTCGCGGCGACGTCGGCCGGGTTCTCGCCGGGGCGCGGGATGGCGAAGTCCACGATCGTGGTCGTACCGCCGAAGACGGCCGCTGTGGTGGCCTGGCGGTAGTCGTCGAGGGAGGTGAAGTCCCCCGAGGTGAAGCCGACATGGCAGTGCGGGTCCACGCCGCCGGGCAGCACGAGGCGTCCGGAGGCGTCCAACTCGGCGGTACCGGGGGCCTGTACGGTGCGGTACGCGCCCGGCTCCACCAGCCCGAGCACCTTGCCGCCGCCCACCAGGACGTCCGCGGCGCCCTGCCAGTCGGCGTTGACCACGGTGCCGCCTCGGACGACGAGGTCGACGGGTTCGGTCGATGAGGGGTGGGACATGGCAGACCTCCAGCGAGGACGAAGTGTCAGAGAGCGGCGAGGTAGGCGTGCCAGCCGCCGTGGGCGGTGATGTCGACGACGCCGGGGGCCGTCAGCGCGGAGGCGCGCATGCGCATCGAGAAGGAACCCGAGCCGTCCGCCAGGGCGATCACACCAAGTTCGAGTTCCGCGGGCTCCTCGGGCAGCAGTTGCTCGCGCAGCACCTCGTAACTGACCTCGTACACCTCGCCGTTGATCGCCGCGCCGCCCTCCGTGACCGGGTGCAGGCCGGGGAACTCGTCGCGCACGGAGAAGAAGCGGTACGCGGGCGCCGTGCGGGCGGGGCCGAGCAGGCGGGCGTCGCTCAGCGCGTGGTTGAGGGTGCCTCCGGACATCGCCTGGCCGTTGACGAACATCTTCAGGGTCATGGGGGAGTGCCTTTCAGGGTGATACGGGGGTGGTGGCGTCGTTCAGCAGGCGGCCGGGACCCAGGTCGTCCACCGGGTCGGCCGGGGGCTCCCCGGCGATCTGGCGGGCCAGCGTGTCTCCCCACACCGGGGCGAGGGTGAAGGCGTAGGTGCCGCCCGCGACGAAGAACCCGGGGTGGCCCGGGACTTCGCCGATCACCGGCATCTCGTCCGGAGTCGCGGCCAGCGGCCCGGCCCACATGCGCAGCAGCCGCAGGTCGCCGAGGAACGGCAGGATGCGCCCGGCCTGGGCGAGGTTGCCGGCCATGCTGGGCACACTGACGGTGCTGCGCCCTTCCATGTCGAGCTTCGCCGCGGGCCAGCCGCCCCCGATCAGCAGGTTGCCCGCGCTGACCTGCTTGACCGACATGCCCTCGCCGATGTGCTGGACCAGGTGGTGCATGACCGGCGGGACCCGCACGGTCACGTGCATCTGGATCGCGACCGGGGACATCTGTATCCCCACCCCGGCGAGTGCGGAGATCTCGGTGATCCACGGCCCGGCCACGTTGACGACCACGGGTGCCGTCCAACTCCGGTCGCCTGAAAGCACCTTGTAGTCGTCGCCGACCCGCTGGATGCCGGTCACCGGAGTGAAGGCGTGCAGTTCGACGCCGAGGCGGCGGGCCGCGGTCAGATAGGCGGGGGTGATCAGTAGCGGGTTTGCGTAGCCGTCGAGCGGGCACCAACTGGCGGCGCGTACATGGCTGGAGAGGAGTGGCAGTTGCTTGCGGGCCTCGTCGCCGGTGAGCACCTCGGTGGGGATGCCCGCGCTCCGCTCCCACTCCTGCTTCTCCCTCAACTCCTCTTCCTGCGCGGCGGTTTCGGCGACCATGAAGCCGCCGCCGCGCCGCAGCTCCACGTCCGCGCCGAGCCGTTCCTCGATCTGCGACCAGTGGTCGGACGCCCGGCGTTGCAGGGGCAGCAGACGGGCGCTGTCGACCGGGACGTCCTGGCCCGGGCGGCGGGTGTGGATGGCCTGGATGTGGAGGTTGCCCGCGGTGGTGCCGGAGCCTTCGCGGTTGGGGGCGCCGCGCTCCAACACCACGACCCGGTAGCCGCGTTCGGCGAGGTGGAAGGCTGCACTGGCACCGAGGATGCCGGCGCCGATGACGACGACGTCGGGCCGGGTCACGGGACCTCCTGCCCTTCGACCGTCGTGGCCATGGGCAGCGGCCGTAGTGGCATCCGGGCCGCGAAGCACTCCGCCTCGCCTCGCCCCGTCAACGCCGCGACGATGTGGCCGCATTCGCGTCCCTGGCAGGGGCCCATGCCCGCGCGGGTGGCGGCCTTGGTGCCGTGGAGGTCGTTCCAGCCGGTTGCGGCGGCCTGCCGGATCTCGCCGGCGCTGACGCCCTCGCAGCGGCAGACCTGGGTGGCGTCGGGGATGTCGGCCGTGGTCGGCAACGGGTAGAGACGGTCGGCCAGTTCAGCGAAACGGTCCAGGGCGCGGGCCCTGCGGCGCAGGCCGGATACGCGTACGGGTGCGCGTTCGGGTGCCAGGCGGCGCAGGATCGCGTGGGCGGTGAGTTGCCCTCGTACTCCCGCCGCGTGCACTCCCGCGATACCGGCACAGTCCCCGGCGACGTACAGACCGTCCACCGAGGTCGCGCCATCCGCGTCCACGAGCGGGAGTTGTTCCGTGCCCGTCGGGTCCGGCTCGGTACGGCAGCCCAGGAGCCGGGGGAGTTCGGTGCTGGGGCGGAAGCCGAAGCCCACGCACAGCGCGTCGGTCTCCAACCGCCGTGTGCTGCCGTCCTCTTGTCCGATGTCCACGGCGGTGACCTGGGTGTCGCCGTGCGCGGCGAGCACGCGGGCGCCCTGTTCGACGCGTACGCCGTGCCGGGCGAGGGTGAGCAGATAGCGGGCCGCCTCCGCGAGCCGGGCGGGCTGGCGCAGCGCGCCGCCGATCACAGAAGTACGGGGGCGGTAGGGGTGGTTGAGCTCGACCAGCGCCTCGATCCGGGCGCCCACCTCCAGCAGCGCGCAGGCGACCGGGAGCAGGAACGGGCCGGTCCCGGCCAGCACGACCCGGTTGCCCACGGGTACCCGGTCCATGGTGGCCAGGTGCAGGGCGAACCCGGGGGTGACCACGCCCGGCAGCGTCCAGCCCGGGAAGGGCAGGGAGCGTTCGTACGCGCCTGTGGCGGCGAGTGTGGCCCGAGTGCTGATGCGACCGAGGGCGCCGGTGTGGACGTCGGAGGTGAAGAGGGTGCGGCCCGCGTCCTCGGCGCCCCAGACCAAGGTGCCGGTGCGGCGGACGACCCCGGCGGCCCGCACCTGGCGGATCAGTTCGGTGCCGCGCGGTCGGAAGTCGCCGAAGGCGGCGGTGAGTTGTTCGGCCCGGCGCTTGTAGTACTGACCGCCCAGGGTGTCGGACTCGTCGAGCAGGACGACGCTCAGGCCGCCCCGGGCCAGGACCAGTGCCGCGTGCAGTCCGGCGGGCCCGCCGCCGACCACCGCGACGTCCGCCTCCGACTCCGCCATGACGTCAGCCATGTGCGGCCGTCGGCAGGGGCTCGGTGTGCGTGCGGATGTCCATGCCGTCGCTGACGTGCGCGGTACAACTCCGGGAGCCGGGGCGGCCGTTGATGGTCACCTCGCACTCCAGACAGACGCCCATTCCACAGAACGGGCCGCGCAACTGGCCGTTGACCGGGTTGCGGCGCAGCGGCCAGATGCCGGCCGCGACCAGGACGGCGGTCAGGGACTGGCCCGCCCAGGCCTGGCCGGGGGTGCCGTCGATGGTCACGGTGACCGTCTGCGGCGGGGAGTTGGTGCTCATGGCTGTGCTCACAGGGCTCAAGAGGGGTGGGGGGTTCACAGGATGCGGTCCAGGAACTGGCGGGTGCGTTCGTGCTCCGGCGCGGAGAAGAAGAGGTCCGGGGACTTGTCCTCCACCACCAGTCCGTCGGCGATGAACGCCACCCGGTCGGCCGCCGCCCGGGCGAAGCCCATCTCATGACTGACGACGATCATCGTCATGCCCTCCTCGCGGAGCCGGACCATGACGTCGAGGACCTCTCCGACCATCTCCGGGTCGAGCGCCGAGGTGGGTTCGTCGAAGAGCAGCAACTCCGGGCGCATCGCCAGGGCACGGGCGATGGCCACCCGCTGCTGCTGGCCGCCGGAGAGCTGGGAGGGATAGGAACGCGTCTTGTCGGCCAGGCCCACCATGGCCAGCAACTCGCCTGCCGCGACGCGTGCTTCGGCCTTGGACACGCCGTTCACGTGCACCGGACCGGACGCCACGTTGTCCAGCGCGGTCATGTTCGGGAACAGGTTGAACTGCTGGAACACCATGCCGGTGCGCCGCCGCTGGACGGCGATCCGCCGCTCCCGCAGGGCGAGTTGGCGTCCGCCCCGCTCGCCGTAGCCGATCCGCTCGCCGCAGATGCTGACGGTGCCCGAGTCGGGAGTCTCCAGGTGGTTGAGGGTGCGCAGGAACGTGCTCTTGCCGCCGCCCGAAGGCCCCAGAACGAGGACGACCTCGCCCTTCCGGACCGTCAGGTCGATGCCCTTGAGCACCTCGACCCCGCCGTACGACTTGCGAACCTGCCGCGCTTCCACGACCGTCTCGATGGTCATCGGGTCTCCATTTCGAGTGCCGGTAGGGCGGCGCTCTTGATACGGCGGCCTCGGGTCGGCCCGGTCTGGTGGCCGCGGCCGACCCGGATCTCCAGCCACCGCTGGACCAGTCCCCACAGGGTGGTCATCGCCAGGTAGTACAGGGCCGCCGCGGTGAGGCCCTCCAGGACCCGGAAGTTGGTCTGGACGGCGAACTGCGTGCGGCGCAGCAGCTCTTCGACGGAGATCACCGAGACGAGCGTGGTCGTCTTGAGCAGTCCGTTGAAGCTGTTGCCGAGCGGCGGGACCATCACCCGCAGCGCCTGCGGCATGACCACCACCCGGAACACCTTCCAGGGCGGCATGCCGAGCGCGCGGGCCGCCTCGGACTGGCCGCGCGGGACCGACAGGACCCCGGCGCGGACGATCTCCGAGAGGTACGCCGCCTCGTTGAGGACCAGGCCGGTCAGGGCCGCGCTGATCACGCCGAGGCGCAGGCCCAGCTGGGGCAACCCCGTGTAGATGATGACCAGTTGGACCAGGAGAGGTGTGCCCCGCATCAGCCACACGTAGAAGCCCGTGACCAGCCGGACCGGCCTGAACCTGGACGCTCTCCCGACCGCCACGAGCACGGCGAGCGGAAGGGCGAGCGCCATGCTGACCGTGGTCAGCCAGATCGTCGTCCAGGCTCCCTGGATGAGCTGGGGATCGGTGAGGAAGGAGAAGAAGGCATCCCAGGACCACATGGCTCTCGCCCTTCGCTGGTTACTTGGCGCTGATCGGGTTACTTCGCGCTGATCGCGCCGGTGGTCACCTTGAGGTCGCCGGTGTAGGCCGTGACGCCGTACTTCTTGAACAACGTGGCCAAGTAGCCGTTGCTACGAAGGGTGTTGAGCGCTTCTGCTACGGCGTCGGCGGGCTTCTGCTTGCCGAAGCCGAGGGCGAGCGGGGCGGGGTTCATGCCCTTGACCGCCGTCTCGAAGCGGCCGTCCTTCTGGTAGTAGCTGGTGACCGCCTCGACGATCGCCACGCCCTCGACCTGGCCCGCGGACAGCGCCTGGTAGGCGTCGGCGGTGGTGGTGAAGGTGCGGACGGTGACCTGCTTCTTGCCGGCCGCCTTGAGTTCCTTGTTGAGCGCGGTGAGGGTGTCGAACTCGTATCCGGGAGCTTCCACGGCGATGGTCTTGCCGGACAGGTCGTCCTCGGAGGCGATCTTCTTCGGGTTGCCCTTGGCGACGGAGATCGAGACGCCCTGGACCTCGTAGGGGACGAGCTTGACGGTCTTGGCGCGCTCCGGTGTGTAGAACATGCCGGTGTCGATCATGTCCCAGCGTCCGCCCTGCACACCGGGGATCTGTGCGTCGAAGGGGATGTTGACGAACTTCGGGGTGAGACAGAGGAGTTTGGCTATCTCGTTGCCGAGGTCGACCCGCATGCCGACGATCTTGTTGGAGGCATCCAGGTACTGCATGGGCGGCAGGGTCGCGTTGGTCGAGATCGTCAACGTGCCCGCCTTGACCAGGTCCGACTTGCCCACCTTGGGCGTGCAGCCGGTCGGGGCCGCGGCGGCGGACGACGAGGACGAGTCCTCGTTGCCGCAGGCCGCCACTGTCAGAAGCAGGGCGGCGGAGGAGGCCGCGATGAGAAGTCTGCGCACGGTCGGTTCACCTTTTTCCGGTGCTGGTGGAACAGGGGTGCAGCCCGGCCTCGTCGAGCGCGTCGGACAGGCCGAGCAGCGCGGACGGGTCCTCCAGGGGGAGCAGCGGGGGGCGTACATGCCCTCCGGGCTGCCCGAGCAGCCGCATGGCGGCTTTGAGCTGCGAGGTGGGTGAGGCGAACCGGGAGCTGTAGTCGTCGTTGACGAGCAGGTTCACAAGCCGTTCGTAGCGTGCGGACCATTCCCGGGCCCGGTCGAGGTCACCGGCCCAGTAGGCCTCGTAGAAGGGGACGGCGAAGCGGGCGCCGAGGCCGCCGCCGTCGATGTTTCCCGCTCCGCCGAACTCGGCCATGACGGCCATGCCCCGGCGGTGGATGAAGCGGCCGAAGACCTGGACCTTCCCGGCGAGGGCGGCGCAGGTGTCCGCGACCTTCAGTTCGTCGCCGGAGCTGTCCTTGACGGCCACCACGGTGTCCAGTTCGGCGAGCTCGACCAGGGTGTCGACGCTGATGTCGACGGCGGTGCCGCGCGGCCAGTTGTAGACCATGAGCGGCAGGTCGACCGCGTGGGAGAGGGTGGCGTAGAAGGCGTGGATCTCGGGCTGACTGGGATGGACGTAGGGCGGCGGGGTGGTGAGGATGCCGTCCGCGCCGATCGAGCGGGCGTGCTCGCCGTACCGTGCGGACTCGGCCGCGGTGTACGCGCCGCAGCCGATCACCACCGGTATCTGACCGGAGAGTTCGGCGACCGCGATCTCGGCCACCCGGCGGCGCTCCTCGGGGGTCTGGGTGAACCACTCGCCGGTCGTGCCGTTCACCAGGACTCCGTGCACACCGTGCTCCGCGTACAGCCCGAGCAGTGCGCGCCAGGCGTCCTCGTCGAGGGAGCCGTCGGCGGCGAAGGGGGTGGGCGCGGCCGGCCAGTAGCCGCGCCAGGGGGCGGTGACCGAGGTGTTCATGGTGAGCTCCGATCGAGTGTCCGCCCGCTGGGGAGGCCACGTTGTGGGACTGCTCTGTGGGATCACCCTGTGGGATCGATTGCACAGCACCGTGGCATCGGCTCTGGGTGGGGGTCAACCTCGTTCTGGCCGGAAACTGCTGGCGAAACGCATTGTTTACGCCACCGACTCGACCGCTTCTGACATGATGGCGATCACGGTTCGGCGCGTGAGGAGAGCCGTATGGGATCGATTTCATGATCGGGGGTGGGCCGGTGGCCGTCACCTTGGACCAGGTGGCCGAGGCGGCAGGGGTCTCCAAGAGCACGGCCTCGCGGGTGCTCAGCGGTTCCAGCCGGGTCAGTGACCGGACGAAGCGCGCGGTGCAGTCCGCGGCGGAACGCCTCGGCTACCGCCCCAACCGGATCGCCAGCGGACTGCGCACCAGGCGCAGCAACCTCGTCGGGCTGGTGATAACCAACCTGGTCAACGCCTCGTTCCATCGCATCACCGAGGTGCTCCAGCAACGGCTGGACGAACGCGGCTACCAGGTGCTGCTGTGCGTCACCGACTCGGACCCGGCGCGCGAACGCCGTTACCTGGACATGCTGTTGGACCACCGCGTCGACGGCCTGATCATCGTGGGCACCGGCGAGAACACCGCGACGGTCCGGCAGGTGAGCGCGGCCGGCATCCCCGTGGTCAACCTGATGCGCACTCCCGACGGTGCCCCGGGCGACTCGGTGATGGCGAGCGACCGGGACGGTGCCGAACTGGCCGTCCGTCATCTGCTCGACCTCGGGCACCGGAACATCGCCTTCATCGGCGGCCCGCCCCACGTCGACTCCGGGCGCGACCGCTACGCGGGGTTCGCCGCGGCCCTGGCCACCGCCGGACTCGAACCCGATCCCGCCCTGTGCGCACGCGGCCCGTACACCGTGCCGTTCGGCGCGGAGGCGGTCATGCGGCTGATGGCCGCGGGCAACACGCCCACCGCGCTGTACAGCGCCAACCACGAGGCGACGTTCGGGGTGCTCGGCGGCCTGGTGCAGCTCGGGGTCCGGGTGCCGGAACAGCTCTCTCTCGTGTGCCACGAGGAGGCCCCGTGGTTCCCGTACTGGCACCCACCGATCACCGTCGTCGACAACGGAGCCCGCGACCTCGGCGAACTCGCCGCGGAGCAACTGCTGCGCCGCATCGACAGCCGTCCCGACAACGGCGCCCCCGGCCCGGAGGGCGTCGGCCGGCTCATCCGCGTCGGCTCCCGGCTGGTCGTACGCGACTCGACCACCGCCCCGCGTCGGCCGGAGTGACGGCCGGTTCCCAGGCCGGCCGAGCTGTCGGCTCCTGCGGTACCGCACGGGGACGGCCCGCGCCGTCCTGCCCCGCGGGTCACCGTGTGCCGTCCAGGGCGCCGGACTTGAGCCGCCGGACCACGTCGGTCGGCAGATCGGTGCCCGCGTTGATGTCGTGGTCGTTCGTGAACTCGCCCTCGTGGTGGGAGATTTCGTCGATGCCGGGCACGAACAGCATGGTCGAGGGGTGACGTGCTTCGTGTTGGCCGAGTCGTGGCTTGCGATGGTCACCATGGTCTGGTGGCTGAGGCCCGGCTCGTCGGCGATGCGGGCGGCTCGGATGGCTCGGGCGGCGGGTTCGACGCCGGCCGCCGGGAGCGGCGCCGCGCCCCAACCGTGCGTCTGTACCTGCTCGATGGCGGTTGGTGGCGCTTTCGCGCGGACGGATGGAAGAGGGTGATGCCCGGGCCTGGATCTTTTGCAGGGCGTGAGGAAGGCCCGAAGTCCCGGGATCGGGCCGGGGGCGTCGATGTCAGTGGTCACCGCTAGTTTGGGGTCACTGGAGATCGGCCGTACCGGCCGAACGGGCCTTTGGGGAGGGGTGTGCTGTGTCCGTTGCGCAGACACGACAGTCGGGGAACACGACGTACCTGGAGCTGTCTCAGGAGAGTGGTGGAGCCCACAAGTTCTACGAGGTGACTGTCGAGGGGACCACGGTCTCCGTGCGGTACGGACGCATCGGTGTGGACGGGCAGCACCAGACCACCGCTTTCCCGACCGTCGAGAAGGCGCAGGCGGCGGCGAAGAAGATAGCCGAGAAGGTACGGAAGGGGTACGCGCCCGCCGTTCGGGGGCAGCGAGTGGCCCGCCCCGTGACGCGCCGTCAGGTGACGTCCGCCCCGTCGACGGCGCGGGCGACCGCCCCGGTGCTGTGGCGGTTCCGTACCGGCGCCTCGGCGTTCGGCATCCATGTGGACGAGGACCGCTGCTGGGTCGGCAACCAGCACGGCAGTGTCTACAACCTGAGCCATGACGGTGAGGTGCTGGCTCACTACTCCCTGCCCGACGGCGTGAAGTGCCTGGTGGCCGACGACTTCTGGATCTACGCGGGCTGCGACGACGGCCGGGTGTACGACCTCTCCTCGAAGGTGCCGTTCGCGGCCTACGACATAGCGGCCGAGGTGGACATCTTCTGGCTGGACATCCACGCGGGCGTGCTGAACGTCTCCGACCGCAACGGCGGCCTGACGGTCATCGACCACGAGGACGAACTCCAGTGGTCCCGCAACTCGTCCGGGGACAACGCGTGGATGGTGCGGGCCGACGACCACGCCGTCTACCACGGACACAGCCAGGGCGTGACGGCCTACGCGGCGGACGGCGCCAGACAGCTCTGGCACACCGCGACCAACGGCAACGTGCTCTTCGGATGGCAGGAGGAGAACGCGGTCTACGCAGGAACCGGACGGCGGGTCGTCCAGCGCCTCGCGAAGTCCGACGGGGCCATCGAGGCCTCCTACCAGTGCGATGCCGCCGTGTACTCGTGCGCCACGTCCGCCGGTGGGCGGTACGTCTTCGCGGGCGACTCGGCTTCCTCCGTCTACTGCTTCACCGCCGACGGGACCCGGCTGTGGAAGCTCGGCACGGGAGGCGGCTCGGCGCTCTCCATGCAGTACCACGACGAGAGGCTGTACATCGTCTCCACGGACGGCTCACTCGCCTGCATCGACGCCAGCGAGGCCGCGATCAACGCCGCTCAGTCGGGCACCGTCCCGGTCGCCGCGGACATCAAACTGGCGGCTGCCATGCCGACTTACGCACCGCTGACCACGGCTGCCTCCGTCGCCACGGTCAGCGTTGTCCCCGCGGCGGGCAACGGAGTCCTCGTGGAGTGCTTCGAGCAAGGCGGCCGCGTGCGGGTGCATGTGGTCTCGGAGGGCTATGAGCCGGGTTGGAACGTCCAGTTCCCGCGTGCGATACGCGAGCCCGGCGCTCGCTATGTGGTGGACGCGTTGCATTCCTCCTCGGCCGGCTTCTACCGAGTGCGCGGGGAAATCAGGCGTCTGGTGTGACGGGCGGGCGGTGAGGGCCGGGTGCCGCGTCGCGTTGTCGTTTGGGACAGTCGCGTGGAGACGTCCCGCTGTGCGGACAGCACTTCGAGAACGTGAGGTGTGGGGGTTCGTTGCGTCGAAGGGTGCTGCTGATCCGCGTGTTCGGAGCGCTCGGCAGGTTTTTCGCCCCGCGGCTCGTGGACTGCTCCGAGCGGATGCGTTGGCCCGTCCAGTGCTACGGCGAGGTGGGCAGGTGCGGGGAGCGGAGCACGAGCAGGGTGATCTCGCTGGGGGCGAAGACGCGGAACGGCGGGCCCCAGAAGCCGGTGCCGCGGCTGGTGTAGAGGAGGGTGCGGGTGCCGTGGTGGCTGAGGCCGGCGAGCGCGGGCTGGTCGATGCGGACCAGGTGGTGGAAGGGCCAGATCTGTCCGCCGTGGGTGTGGCCGGAGAGTTGGAGGTCGATACCGGCGGCTGCCGCCCTGTCGATGAACTTGGGCTGGTGGGCGAGGAGTAGGACGGGTAGGTCGGGGTCGGCGCCGTTGAGCGCTCCGGCGAGGTGGGCGCGGTGGCCCGGCAGGCCGGAGGATTCGGCGGTGACGTCGTCCACGCCGGCGACCACGAGGGTGTCGCCTCCGCGTTCGAGCAGCAGATGGCGGTTGCGCAGCGGCTCCCAGCCCAGCTCGTCCATCAGGTCGACCCAGCCCTGGGCCTCGCTGTAGTACTCGTGGTTGCCGGTGACGTATACGCGGCCCTGCGTGGCCCGCACGGTGCCGAGGGGGAGGGCCTGGGCGCGGCGGCGTTGGGCCGTGCCGTCCGCGATGTCGCCGGTGTGGCAGACCAGGTCGGCTTCCAGAGTGTTCACCGTCTCGCACACCCGCGCCGACCAGCGCGTGCGATCGAGCGGGCCGTAGTGGGTGTCGGTGATGAGGGCGACACGGATGCCGTCCAACCCGGCACCCAGCCGCGGGAGTTGCACGTCGAGGCGGCGTACACGCGGCACGCGGCGGGCCTCGGCGTATCCCCAGGCGAGCAGCACGGCAGCTGTGCCGAGGACGGTCCAGGTGACGATCCGGGCCCGGTCCTGGCCGTCGCCGACGCCGGCCACGGTCAGGGCGAGCCGCAGCAGGACGCCGAGCAGGACGGACCAGGTGAACAGCACCCAGCCGGTGCCCAGCAGGGTGTCCCCGACGATCGCCGCCCAGTCCTGCTGGCGGCGGCCGTGGCCGCGCATCATCGCGAGCGGCATACCGACGAGGCCGAGGGCGAACAGGGCGGTGCCGACGAGCGTGACGGGCAGCGGCCAGTGCTGGCCGGTGAGCAGGAGCACCCAGCAGGGCACGGCCCACAGCAGGACGGGGGCGATCAGGGGGATGTAGCGCATCAGTTGGTGCAGTCGGCTCTGCCGCGGAGCTTGCACTTCACTGTCGGCGGGTCGGGTGTTACCGGTGTTGGTCACGCTTCCCCTCTCTGACCAGGCTGCCGTCTCGCGCACTGTACCGGTCGATCTCGGGATGGCCGGAGGGGCGTTCATGCGTGCGGGCCCGTGGGGCGAAGGGTTCTCTGTGCGCGGGCTCCGCGCAGTCGCGGGCTTCGTGGGCGGCGAGCCAGAGCCTGGCCGGCCTCGGCTTGTTGGGAGACGTGCTCGCACTGGACTCCTTCGGTCGGCCATTTGCGGACGCTCGCCCTCAAAGCCGGTGACCTCGCGGGCATGGGCAATGGCGACACCGACTCGTGCGGGGAAACAGGGCGCGCTGCCAGCCCGACGTGGTGGAGCCGTCCTGGTGTGAACGCATCGCTCAACTCCTCGGCCAGGTGGCTGAATTGCGGTGCGAGTGACCCGCTGCCGACGTCGTGCGCGGCACTGCCGCCGATGTCGCTCCGGAACGCGCGGTCGGAGCGCTGACGGCCGAGCGGTTCACGGCCTGGCCCTACGAGTGGGCCCCGTCCGGCCCGGGCTGGACGGAGCGCCGGCCGGTGACACCGCTCAACCGCCGGAGGCGAGCGTGTGCCAGCCGTTTTCGAGCAGGTCGAAGGCGCGGGTGACGGCCTGGCGTGGGTCGTCGTGGCTGCGGGCGGTGCGAGGGGCTTCGAGGGCGAAGTGGGCCAGGGCGGCGCAGGTGGGGTCGTCCGCCGGCAGGCCGCTCTCCTCGGCGATGGTGCGGGCCAGGGCGTTGGCGTGGCGCAGCCACATGCCCTGGACGTAGTCGCGCAGCGCCGGGGTGCTGTTGACCAGGTCGAAGAACGCGGTGAAGCGGGCGTCGCCGCCCGCGGCTGCCGTGCGGTAACGCAGTGCGTGCTCGCGCAGTGCCGCGGGGATCGACTGTCCTTGAGGGCGTTCACGTACCGCGTCGAGCAGGCGTGCCTCCTTGTCGGCGTCCTCGTCGAAGACGAGGGCTTCCTTGACCGGGAAGTGCTTGAACAGGGTGGTCGTGGACACGTCGGCGGCGTCCGCGATCTCGCGGATGCCCACATCGTCGTAGCCGCGTTCCAGGAACAGACGCAGGGCGGCGTCGGCGATGGCCTGGCGGGTGGCGGCCTTCTTCCGCTCGCGGCGCCCCATCGGCGCCGTCGGGGCGGGGGTGGTGTCTGTTTCGGGCATACCCAAGACCTTACCCTTCGGTGAATCGAATGCGAAAGTGCAACGGTTGCACTTAGTGGGTCGGTGTGCTCTTCTGGAGTGGTGGCTGGCGGATCACCGCGCCCCGCCCCCTGAGCCCTTCCCCATCCCCATCCATATCCCCTTCCTCAGCCCGTCCCTTTCTGCCTGAAAGGAGTGATCAGTCCTGCCCGCGACCGCTTCTCTCCCCTCCGCCGAGCCGGCCGTACCGAAGAACGTGCGCTGGGTCCTGCTCGGCGTCATGCTCGCGATGCTGCTGTCGATGCTCGACAACATGGTCGTCAGCACCGCGATGCCGACGATCGTCGGTGACCTGGGCGGCCTGGAGCACATCTCCTGGGTCGTGACCGCCTACACGCTCGTCACCGCCGTGACCACCCCGGTGTGGGGCAAGCTCGGCGATCTGGTCGGGCGCAAGAGCATGTATCTGGCGTCGATCGCCGTGTTCATCGTCGGCTCCGCCCTGTGCGGGGCGGCCCAGTCCATGGACGAGTTGATCGCCTTCCGCATCGTGCAGGGCATCGGCGCCGGCGGCATCGGTGCGGGCGCCTTCGCCCTGATCGGCGCTCTGGTGCCGCCGCGGGAGCGTGGCAAGTACCAGGGCATGACCGCCTCCGTCATGGCGATCGGTACCATCGGCGGCCCGCTGCTGGGCGGGTTCATCACGGACCACTGGGACTGGCGTTGGGCCTTCTACATCAACCTGCCGCTCGGTCTGATCTCCCTGGTGTGGCTGGCGCTGATGCTGCGCACACCCGTCCAGCACATCAAGGCGAAGATCGACTGGCTCGGCATCAGCCTGCTGACCGTCGCCATCACCGCCGTCGTCCTGGCCGCCACCTGGGCGGGCACCACCTACTCGTGGGGTTCCTGGCAGATCCTGTCCCTCGGCGCCGTGGCCGTGATCGGGCTGGTCCTGTTCGTCCGGGTGGAGCAGCGGGTCGGTGAGCCGCTGCTCCCGCTGAGCGTGTTCACCAACCACCGCAACTACCCGCTGGCGATGGCCATGATCCTGGTCGCCGGTGTGGTCATGTTCGGCGGTGGCCTGTACCTGCCGCTGTTCCAGCAGACCGTGCAGGGCGCGTCGGCCACCAACTCCGGGCTGCTGATGCTGCCGATGATGATCCCCGTCGTTCTCGTGTCCACCCTCGCGGGCAAGGTCATGTCCGCCACCGGCAGGTACAAGATCTTCCCCGTCGTCGGCGCCGCGTTCCTGACCGTCGGCCTCGGACTGCTGGCGACCATGGACACCGGCACCTCGCGCCTGTTGACCGGCCTCTACATGGTGTTCGTCGGCATCGGCCTGGGCTTCACCCTGCAGATGGCCTCCACCATCGCGCAGAACAGCGTCGCGCTACGGGACATGGGCGCCGCCATGAGCTCGGTCAACCTCTTCCGCACCCTGGGCGGTTCGCTCGGCGTCGCCGTCTTCGGCTCGCTGTTCACCCGCGCCACCCAGTCACACCTGCCGGTCACCGGCGGCGCCGACGCGAGCGTCCTGCGGAACCTTCCCAGGGGTGCCAAGGAGGCCTACTTCGACGCGGTCGCCGTCGGCACCAGCCACATCTTCCTCACCGGCGCGATCCTCTGCGCCCTCGCCTTCCTCGCCGCGCTCCTCGTCATCGAGGTCCCGCTGAAGGGGGCCGGCGTGCCCGCACCCGCCGACACCGCCGAGAACACCCCGGTCGTCACCGCCGCCTGACACAACTCCCGCGCACGGCAGCACAGTTCGCGCGACACGAACGGAGCACCACCATGAACGCCACTACGAACACCACTCCCGCCCCTCCCCGCATCGCGATCATCGGCGCCGGCCCCGGCGGCCTGACCTGCGCCCGCATCCTCCAGCGGCACGGCATCGCCGCCACCGTCCACGACCACGAAACCGGCCCCGAGGCCCGAAACCAGGGCGGCACCCTCGACCTGCACGAGGACAACGGCCAGATCGCCCTGCGTGAAGCCGGACTGCTGGAGGAGTTCTTCCGACGCTCCCGCCCCGAAGGGCAGGAGTCGCGTCAGTTGGACCCCGCAGGCACGATCCTCTTCCACCACACCCCCGAAGAAGGCGAGAGCTTCAAGCCGGAGATCGACCGAGGCCAGCTGCGCGACCTCCTCCTCGACTCGCTCCAGCCCGGCACCGTGCACTGGGGACACACCCTTCGGACCGTCGACGGCCCCGCGGAAGGACCCCGCCAACTGCACTTCACCGACGGCACCACCATCGAGGCCGACCTCGTCATCGGCGCCGACGGCGCCTGGTCCAGGGTCCGGGCCGCCATCTCCCCGGCCACCCCCGGGTACAGCGGCGTCAGCTTCCTCGAAGCCTGGTTCGACGACGTCGAGAACCGGCACCCCGACATCGCCGCACTCGTCGGCCAGGGCAGCGCCGCCGCGGCCGACGGCGACCGCGGTCTGTTCGCCCAGCGCAGCAGCGGCGACCACATCCGCGTCTACGCCATCCAGCGCGTCCCCGCCGACTGGATCACCGCCCAGGGCCTGACCGCCCAGGACACCGACGGCATCCGCGCATACCTCCTCGACCAGTACCGCGACTGGTCACCCCGCCTGCGCCGGCTGATCACCGACAACGACGGCCCCTACGTCGACCGCCCCATCCACGCCCTTCCCGTCCCCCACACCTGGGAGCACCACCCCACCATCACCCTGCTCGGCGACGCCGCCCACCTCATGCCCCCGCTCGGCGTCGGCGTCAACCTCGCCATGCTCGACGCCTGCGAACTCGCCCTCGCCCTCGCGAACCACCACACCGTCGACGACGCGATCCACGCCTACGAGAAGACGATGCTGCCCCGCTCCCACGAGATGCAGCGGCTCCTCGACAACGGGGCCGAGCAGCTACTGTCCACCGAGCTGCCCGACTTCGTCACGGACGACAGCAACTGACCTGCCGAGTCGTGTACTTCACTCACGCCGCGCTGAGGCTGACCTCCCAACCCCGGGGGACTGGCTCGGCGCCGCGAGTGCGGTGTGGCGGCGGTGGTTGCGCGGGACTGCGCCTGAGACTGACTTTTGGATGCGTACGCCGGCCCGTCGTCCGTGCGCCGATCTGCCCACCGCCGCGGTGAACGCGAGGACCCAGGACTGACTGGCCGGACAGGTCGTGGCGAGACCGCCCGGGCCGAGGGCGCTGAAGGAGGCGACGTTCACCACACGGCCCTATCCCGCGTTGTTCACGAGCAGGTCGACCGGGTGGTCCGCGGTGATCCGCGGGCGGCATCGGCATCACTCCATGCGGCGGCGGTCTTCCTCGCTCCAGGCACGGGTGTCGTGGGGTGGGCTACGGCTCCGCGATCTGCTCAGCCGTTGAGGATGCCCGGCAGAGCCAGCGCCGCCAGCAGGGTCGTGCCCATCAGCATCCAGGCCACGTAGTCGCCGATGTGGCCGGACTGCAGGCGTCGTAGCGGAGCCGTCCACGACCGGGCGGCGTCGAGCAGTTTCGGGCGCGTCACGGCGAGCGTGGCGAGGCCGAGGGCCAGCAGCGTCGAGGTGAGGCCGAGGAGCACCCCGGTGAGAGTCCAGTGCGGTGAGGCGGCGGCTCGGCCGGACACGGCGTTCCCGATCGCGGTGGCGAAGCCGGGTACCGCGCCCACGGCGAGGGACGCGACGAGCAGCAGGGCGGGGACCGCGGTCATCGTGTCCGGCACCCGGCTCAGCCGGTGCCGGGTCTCCGGGTCCTCCCCGATGCCGGTGGTCTCGTACGAGGACTCGTTGCCGGGCCTGGGGCCGAGGCCGAAGAAAACCCGTGCGGCGACCCGGAGCAACGCGCCCGCGGTCACCGCCGACACGGCGACGAACAGTACGGTCAACGGGCCGCCGACCGACTCCTCCAGTACCGCCTTTCCGAGCCCGGTGCCGAAGGGAGGCAGCCCGGCGAGGCTCAACGCGCCGACGACGTACAGCACGGCGACCCCGCGCAGCTCGCGGGCGCGGCCGTGCAGGGCGTGTTCGTCCACCGAGCCGTACCGGTCGAGGAGCACGCCGGTGCAGGCGAACAGGGCGGCCTTCACGCCGGCGTGGCCCAGGATGTAGAGGGCGACCCCGTCGTCTGCCTCGGGGCTGAGGATGCCGATGCCGATGAGGAACAGGCCCATGTGGGCGACCGTGGAGTACGCCAACAGCCGTTTGATGTGCCGCTGGTACCAGCACATGACCGCGCCGACCAGGCCGGTCAGCACACCGAGGACGACGAGGGCGCGTTCAACGTCCGATGCCGGGATTCCGCCCGGGCCGGAGAAGACCGTGCGGTAGATCCGCCAGACGCCGTAGGCGCCGAGTTCGACCATGACGCCGGACAGCAGCATGCACACGGGTGTCGGGGCGACCGCGTGTGCGTCCGGCAGCCAGAAGTGGAACGGTACGGCGGCGGCCTTCACCAGCAGGCCGGTCAGGACCAGGGCGAAGGCCGCGAGGGTGAGGGCGTCGGGGCCGCCGTGCCGGTCCAGGCCTTGGCCGATCTTCGCCATGGCGAGTTCGCCTGTACGCGCGTACAGCAGGCCGATGCCCATCAACATGGCGTACGCGCCGAGGGAGTTGAGGACCCCGAACGACAACGCGCCCTGGACGGCCTTGGGTTCCTCGACGCGGTGTCCGGTCAGCGTGTACGCCACGACGCTCATCAACTCGAAGAACACGAAGGCGTCGAACAGGTCCCCCGCGATCGCGAAGCCGCACATGCCGCCCTGGAAGAGCAGCATGAGGGCGGGGAAGGAGCCGGCGTGGCGACGGGGCGGTTCGTCGAAGTAGTGCCAGGAGTACGCCAGCGCCGCCACCGTCAACAGGGAGGCGAGCGCGGCCATGCCGAGCCCGGGGCCGTCCCCGACGAGGACGATCCCGACGCTCTCGCCACCCTTCGGGGTCCAGCCGCCCACCCAATCGGTCATGGGCGGCGAGGAGTTGATGAGCAGCAGGGTCGCGAGTCCCGCCGTGCCCGCGGCGAAGACACAGCCCACCGTCTCGGCGGCGACGCGGGAGAGGTGGCGTCCGCCGGCGACGAGGAGGGTGGCTCCGAGGAGGGGGGCGGCGACGAGTACCGGAAGCAGGTGGTGCATCAGCCGCGCAGCTCCGAGAGTTCGTCGGGGTCGACCGTGCCGTGGAGTTTGGAGATCTGCAGGACGAGGGCGAGCAGCACGGCGGTCACCGTGGCGCCCACGACCACGTCGGTGAGGGCGAGGGCCTGGACCACCGGGTCGACCACGGGGCGGGAGCCGGGCTTCAGGTCGGAGAAGACGGGTGCGGTGCCGCCGTCGCGATAGCCCACGGTCAGCAGCAGGATGTAGGTGGCGGACTGGCAGACCGCCAGGCAGCCCACGGCGTGGATGAGGTTCCGGCTGGTCACCAGCCCGTAGCAGCCGACGAGGAACACCCAGGCGGCGACGAGGTAAGGCAGCACCGACATCACTTCTCGCCCCCCTTCTCGATCTCCACGGCCTGGTCCAGGAAACGGGCGAGCAGGACGACGACCGCGCAGGCGACCTCCATGCCGATGGCCGCGTTCAGCAGCGGGACGGTGCCGCCCGAGGAAAGGGTGTTGAAGGTGCCGTAGGGAAGGAAGTCGGCGAGGAACGCGGTGCCTGCGACGAGGCCGGCGAGGCCCAGTACGAGGTAGGCGGAGGCGGCGAGGGCGTCGGCGACCTCGTAGGAGCCGACCGGGCGGATGCGCTCCAGGGCGCGGTAGTCGGCGCCCAGGTAGAGCAGGTGCAGGGCGGTCGCCACGACGACACCGCCCTGGAAGCCGCCGCCCGGGCTGAGTTGGCCGTGCGCGATCACGTACAGGCCGGTGACGACGGCGACGGGGAGGACGAGGAGGGCGTATCGGCGTACGGGGAGGGCGACTTGCTCGGGTTCGGGTGCGGCGCGGTGTTCGTCGCGGGTCTGGCGCAGCAGGACGACGGTGCCGAGGACGGACGCGAAGAGGATGCTCATCTCGCCGAGCGTGTCGAAGGCGCGCTGGTCGAAGTTGACGGAGGCGATCGTGTTCGCGGTGTGCCGGGCGAGGGCGGCGCGCACCACCCGGTCCCCGTACGGGTGTTGGTCCCCGCCGAAGCCCGGCAGGTCGAGGCAGGCGGCGACGAGAAGGGCCGCGAGGCCCGCGCCGCCGACGGCCATGACGATCAGCCGCACCCGCCGGGTCATCGTTCCGTCTCCTTGCGTCGTCTCGGGCGGCGGACCTTGCGTACGGACAGCATCAGCAGGAGGGGAGTGAGGGCCGAGCCCACGGCCAGTTGGGAGAGCGCCACGTCGGGGGCCTGGAGCACGGTGAACAGGACGGCCAGCACCGTCCCGAGGACGGCCAGGACGAGCGCCTGCCGTGCGGGATCACGGACGGCCACGGCGGCGGTCGCGGTCGCGGCGACCAGCAGGAGCGCCACGACGATCAGCGGATCATCCACGCCGGCTCCCCGCGAAGCCGCCGGACAGGGCACGGGACGCGGTGAGGTTCCCGCCGATCAACAGGGCGCCGACGACCAGGAGTTTCACCAGCGCACGGCCCGGTCCCACGGCCACGCACACGGCGATCACGACAGCGGCACCGAAGCCCGCGACCGTGTAGGTGAGCCCCCACGCCCGCGGCGGATCCTCCGCCAGGTCCTCCGCGAGCAGCCGGGCGAAGACGAGAGTGCCGACGGGGCCCAACAGGGCCAGGAGCAGGGCGAGATCGACGTACGACGGGCGGTCGTAGCCCTGGGACAGGAGCAGCAGTGTGGGGCAGGCCAGTGAGGTGGAGAGGTTCTGTGCCACGACCCGGCGCCGCAACGGGCCTGTGGCGATCCCCCAGACGGTGGCCCCGACTCCCGCGGTGAGCGCGGCTGTCGCGGCGGCGGTCCAGCCGTTCACCACCCGCTCACCGCCCGACGCGCACCCCACGCGGCGAACGCGCCGACCAGCGCGGCGGACGCCCCCACGACGAGTTCCAGTGTGTCCACAGCGCTGATGAAGACCAGCCACAGCAGGGCGAGGGCGGCCCACCATGCCAGGACCTCGACCGCGCTCAGGAGCGTCGTACGCCGGTTCACATGGCACCTCCACCGGGAGTGATTCATCCTGTTTGATGGGCTATTTCCGTTGCGTTATCCAAGCATCGCCGCTCCTCCACCGGGTGGCGGCGCGCGATGACCTGGCATCCGAAGTGCCCTGAGCGGGCGGAAGGAAACCGGTCACAGGGAGGTGGGGGCCCCTGCCGAGCCGGGCTCGGTCGGAGGGACGGCCGGCGGGGGTCCTTTTCCGGAAAGGCGCACGGGGGCGGAATGCGGGTGTCCTCGGAGCGACGGGACAAACCTCTGTGTCGGCGTCCCGTCTGCGGGTACGCGGTGGCCGTGCCTGAAGATCCGGCACTCCAACGCAGAGGAGAAAGCATGATGCGCCTCCGCAGCCGGGCCACCGGGATCGCCGGCCCGCGTCCGGGAACCGACGTCGGCGATGCGACGACCCGCTATCTCCTGTACGGGCTTCTTCCCGGCTGGTTCGTGCCGGGACTGGCCGACTGGGTGATGCACCGGCGGACCCGGATCGAGGACACCTCCGGGACGAAGGAGTCCCTGATCCACGCGCTGATGATGACCGAGGTGGGGATCCCGATCGCGCTGACCCTGCGCTACGAGGTCAACCCCCTGCTCCTCGCGGTGCAGTTGGGCGGGGCCGCGGTCCACGAGGCGACCGCGCTGTGGGACGTGCGGACGGCGGTGCGCAGCGAGCGGGAGGTCAGGCCGATCGAGCAGCACATCCACAGCTTCCTCGAATCGCTGCCGTTCGCCGCACTCACCTCCCTGATGTGCCTGCACGGCGACCAGGTGAAGTCCCTTGTGAACGGCGGGCGTTGGGACCCGAACGCCTGGCGGTTCGTGCCGCGCCGACGGCCGCTGTCGCGCGGCTATCTGGCGGGCATCGCCGCCGGGATCGGCGCGTGCGTGCTGCTGCCGTACGGAGAGGAGCTGCTGCGCTGCCGCCGGGCGGCCCGGACACGGGGGAAACCGGCTCAGGACGAGACCACATGGAAAGCCGAACAAGGAGACCGATCACCATGCGCATCGCATTCCTGATGGCGCCCGAAGGCGTCGAGCAGATCGAACTGACCGAGCCGTGGCAGGCGGTCACCGACCAGGGCCACGAGCCCGTCCTCGTGTCGACGGAACCGGGACAGATCCAGGCGTTCAACCATCTGGACAAGGCGGACGTGTTCCCGGTGCAAGTGGTGGCGCGCGAGGCGTCGGCCGAGACGTTCGACGGCCTCGTCCTTCCGGGCGGGGTCGCCAACCCCGACCTGCTGCGCACCGACGAGGACGCCGTGTCGTTCGTACGGGACTTCTTCGGCCTGGGCCGTCCGGTCGCCGCGATCTGCCACGCTCCGTGGACACTGGTCGAGGCGGACGTGGTCGCGGGCCGCACGCTGACCTCGTGGCCGAGTCTGCGCACGGACATCACCAACGCGGGCGGGACCTGGGTCGACGAACAGGTGCGGGTCTGCGACCAGGGGCCCAACACGCTGGTCACCAGCCGCAGGCCCGACGACCTGAAGGCGTTCTGCGAAGCCTTCCTCACCGAGTTCGCCAAGGCGCGGAAGGCAGTCCGCTGACCGGCTGCCTCTGACCGATGGGGTGCGCGGCGCGTGTCGGCACAGCGTACGCATCCCGGAAGAACTGCGCTCGACGCGCAGGACGAAAGCCCGGCACGAGGGCGGGTCGAGTGCGGCATCGGTCGCCTTAAGAGGTACCGCGCCGTGGTCACCCGTCACGACGGGCTCTCGGTCCGCTACGAGGTGACCGTCCTCGTCGCGGCCGGCAACGAGTGGCTGCGTGCGGTCACATCATGATGGCGCCGCGTAACAGCGGACGACCACCGTCTGGTGCGGGCTCCACTGCTGCTCTACCGCTGCCATCAGCTCCCAGCCCAGCCGCTCGTACAGGGCTGCCGCGGCGGTGTCGGATGCGACGACGTCGAGCACCGCATGCAGGCCACGACGCCGTGCCTCCTCCACTGCTCGGCCGATCAGCAGTGCACCGATCCGGCGTCCCCTCGCCTCCGGGGCGACGAACAGTCTGCCGACCACCGCGGTCATGTCGCGCGTCGCCCCGTTCCGCTCGCTCCACAAGATCGGGGCCAGATCGTCTTCGCCGCCCGGCGACAACGTCACATGCCCCACCAGGCGGCCTTCCAGTTCGGCGACCCAGGAGCCCAGCAGGGGACCGTGTGACAGCCACTCGCCGGGCCGATCGGGCCAGTTCACCGGATAGCCGTCAAGCCGATGGACCTTGGCGAGGACCCGCACGCACTCCTCGACATCACCATCAGCCCTCGGCCGGACGCGGAGGGTCGGCCTCGCGTCGAACATTCCGGAGTTCTCGATGTTCACTCCGGAATCGAAACACAGGCCACAGAGTCACAACCAGCCACTTTCGCCCCGAGCCCCGGCAGGACCAGCGCGATGAGTTCCTGACCGCCTTCACCCAGGCTGTGGCCGAGCGCGGGCACGGGGAGCGACCGCCGGTGCCGTGTCCCCGGGCAGGCTCCTTGATCGGGCAACCAAGCCGATCCGCCCAGACCCGACGTTAGCCCCCTCGATCACCGGGAACCCGTGCCAAAGCAGCCGAGCGGCCCACCGCGTCGGGGCGCTCGTAGAGGGGAGTCGACGGTGGTCGAGGCACGTGGATCGGAGCCGACGCTGGACACGCGGGCCCTGGAGAAGGCGCTCCGCGAGCGGGTCGACGCCGAGGTGCGGTTCGACGCGGGCAGCCGGGGCGCCTACGCGACGGACGGCTCGAACTACCGGCAGGTGCCCATCGGGGTCGTGATACCGCGCACGGTCGACGCGGGAGCCGACGCCGTGGCGGTGTGCGCCGAGTTCGGGGCGCCGGTGCTGTCCCGGGGCGGCGGCACGAGCCTGGGCGGCCAGTGCACCAACACCGCCGTGGTCATCGACTGGACGAAGTACTGCGACAAGGTGCTGTCGGTCGACGCCGACCGGCGCACGTGCGTGGTCGAACCGGGCATCGTGCTGGACGAACTCAACCGCCAACTCTCCGGCCACCGGCTCCAGTTCGGCCCCAAGCCGTCCACCCACAGCCACTGCTCCCTCGGCGGCATGATCGGCAACAACTCGTGCGGCGGCTCCGCCCAGGCCTACGGCAAGACCGTGGACAACGTCCGGCGCCTGGAGATCCTGACCTACGACGGCACCCGCTGCTGGGTCGGCCCCACCTCCGACGCCGAGTACGCCGAGATCGTCGCCGCGGGCGGCCGGGTCGCCGAGATCCACCAGAGGCTGCGGCAGATCATCGACCGCACCATGGCGGACGTACGGCGCGGTTTCCCCCGTATCCCGCGTCGGGTCTCCGGATACAACCTCGACTCGCTGCTGCCCGAGAACGGCTTCGACGTGGCCCGGGCGCTCGTGGGCAGCGAGGGCACCCTCGTCACCGTCCTGCGCGCCGAACTCGACCTGGTGCCGGTCCCGCCGTACGAAGCCCTCCTCGTTCTCGGCTACGACGACATCTGCACCGCCGCCGACGACGTGCCACGGCTGCTGAAGCACAGCAGTCCGACCCAACTGGAGGCCCTCGACGGGCGGATGGCCCAGCTGATGCGCGAGGAAGGCGCCTACCTCGATTCGCTGGACGAGCTTCCGGAGGGCGAGAGCTGGCTCCTGGTCCAGTTCACGGGGGACAGTCAGGACGAAGTCGACGAGCAGGGCCGCGAGTTGATCCGCGGGCTCGGACGCGGCGAGGACGATCCGACGGTCGCGTTCTCCGACGACCCGGCGCGCGAACGCAAGATGCTCAAGGCCCGCGAGGCCGGACTCGGGGTCACCGCACGGCCGCCCGACGGCCGCGAGACCTGGGAGGGCTGGGAGGACTCGGCCGTGGCGCCCGACGTCCTCGGCGACTACCTGCGCGACCTGAAGAAGCTCTTCGCCGACTTCGGCTACAACCACCCTTCCCTGTACGGGCACTTCGGCCAGGGCTGCGTGCACACCCGCATCCCCTTCGAACTCACCACAGCCGAAGGCGTCGCGCACTTCCGGGAGTTCCTCTTCCGGGCCGCGGACCTGGTGGCCTCCTACGGGGGTTCGCTCTCCGGCGAGCACGGTGACGGGCAGGCCCGCGGGGAGCTGTTGCCCCGGATGTTCGGGGAGGAGGTGGTGGCCGCCTTCGGGCAGGTGAAGGCCCTGTTCGACCCGGGCGACCGGATGAACCCCGGCAAGGTCGTCAACCCGTACCGCGTGGACGAGAACCTGCGCCTGGGACCTCTGTGGCGCCCCAACAGCCATGACACGCACTTCAGTTACCCGGACGACGACCACTCCTTCGACCGCGCGGTGCTGCGCTGCGTCGGCATCGGCAACTGCCGTACGCACGAGGGCGGAGTGATGTGCCCCTCCTACCGGGCGACCGGTGAGGAGGAGCACTCCACGCGCGGGCGGGCCCGGCTGCTGTTCGAGATGCTCGACGGGCACGCGGACTCCGCCATCGCTGACGGCTGGCGCTCCACCGAGGTCCGCGACGCACTGGACCTCTGCCTGGCCTGCAAGGGCTGCAAGTCCGACTGCCCGGTCGGGGTCGACATGGCCACCTACAAGGCCGAGTTCCTCTCCCACCACTACGAGGGACGGCTGCGGCCGGCGGCGCACTACTCCATGGGCTGGCTGCCGGTGTGGGCGCGGTTGTCGCGCACGGCACCGCGCCTGGTCAACGCCGCGCTCGGCGCACCTGGCCTCGCCGGCCTGGGCAAGCGCCTCGCGGGCGTGGCCGTCGAGCGTGACGCGCCGGTCTTCGCCGAGGAGTCCTTCGTGCAGTGGTGGCAGGCGCGGGGGAGCGCGGAGCCCGATCCGGCGGACCCGCGGACCGTCCTGCTGTGGCCGGACACGTTCAGCACCTACTTCCACCCGAACGTCGCGAAGTCCGCGGTCCGCGTCCTGGAGGACGCCGGATTCAAGGTCACCGTCCCGACCCGTGCCGTGTGCTGCGGCCTCACCTGGATCTCCACCGGCCAACTCGCCACCGCCGAACGGGTGTTGCGCCGCACGCTCGACGTCCTGCGGCCCTGGCTGGAGGCCGGCACCCCCGTCATCGGTCTCGAACCGTCCTGTACGGCTGTCTTCCGCGCCGACGCCCCCGAGTTGATGCCCGACGACCAGGATGTGCGGCGCCTGGCCGGGCAGTTCAGGACGTTCGCCGAGCAACTCCTCAACCACGCCCCCGAAGGCTGGCAGCCCCCGTCGCTCACCAGGTCGGCGACCGTGCAGACCCACTGCCACCAGCACGCGGTGACCAAGGACGACGCCGACCGAGAACTGATGCGGCGCGCGGGGATCGACGCCCGTGTCCTGGACGCCGGTTGCTGCGGCCTGGCCGGCAACTTCGGCTTCGAACAAGGCCATTACGACCTGTCCATGACCGTGGCGGAGCAAGGGGTGCTGCCCGCCGTGCGGGAGACCGCTCCCAGTGCACTGGTCCTCGCGGACGGCTTCAGCTGCCGTACCCAGATCGAACAGGGCGACACCGGCCGACGCGCCCTGCACCTGGCCGAGGCCCTGGCGCTCGCCATGGACGAACACCACCTGCCCGCCGACCACCCCGAAAAGCTCGCCGGCCGGCCCGAGCGTTCCGCCCATGACGGCCGCCTGCTGGCCGCGGGCGCGGCAGCCGCCGTCCTCGGAGCAGTAGCAGTCGGGGCCCGTCGGCTCCACAACCGGCAAACAACGCGATGAAAGGAACTCCCGTGTCCACCAAGGTGTCCGACTACGTTCTCCAGCGGCTCCGCGAATGGGACGTCGACCACGTCTTCGCCTACGCGGGCGACGGCATCAACGGCCTCCTCGCGGCCTGGGGACGATCCGACAACAAGCCGAAGTTCGTCCAGTCGCGGCACGAGGAGATGTCCGCGTTCGAGGCCGTCGGCTACGCCAAGTTCTCCGGCAAGGTCGGCGTCTGCGCCGCGACTTCGGGCCCCGGGGCGATCCACCTGCTCAACGGCCTCTACGACGCGAAGCTCGACCACGTTCCGGTCGTCGCGATCGTCGGACAGACCAACCGCAGTGCCATGGGCGGCAGTTACCAGCA